>JBEKRJ010000985.1:0-8122 GCA_049518835.1 Solirubrobacteraceae bacterium | reverse complement strand
ACGAGACCGATCGTGAGCACCCTGCCGGCGGCGTTGACGCTATCGGCGGACTTCACCAGGCCGACGAGCGCCTGCCCGATACTGAGAAAGACAGCACCACCTACGACCGAGACCACGAGCACCAGACCGTACGTGCCAGCCGACAGCGAGATATGGTGCATTCGACTGCCGACGATCACAACGATCATCGTGATCAGCACGTTCGCGAGGGCCTGCATCGCCAGCCGGCTGGTCATGATCGTCCAGGTCGGGGCGGGCGTGACCCGCAGACGCTGGAACACGCCCTGCTCACGGTCGCGCGCGACCGTGAGCGCGTAGCCAAGGATCGAGTTAGACACGAGTCCGAGGGCGATCGCCAACCCGATGATGAACAGCGATCCCCCGAAGCTCTTCGTAGCCCTGCTCGCGTTCGTCGAGAACAGAATCAAGCACGGCAGGACGATGCTGATCAGCAGCGCCCGCCGGTTCTTCAGCAGCACCGCGAAGTCCGCCCGCAGCAGCGAGCTCATGACCAGTCCAAGCGGCGGTCCCGTCGCCGGCTGGGAGCTATTCACGGATCTCGCTCCCGGTCAGCCCGATGAACACGTCCTCGAGGGTCACCTCGCCGTGCGCGACCTTGCGAACCTCGGGGTCGTCTTTGTGCTTGGCGATCAGGTTGCGCGGCGTCTCGCACGTCAGCAGCGTCCCGTGGTCGATGATCGCGACGCGATCGCACACGGCTTCGGCCTCCTCCATCGAATGGGTCGTCAGGAGAATGCTCCCGCCCTGCGCGCGGATGTGCTCGATCCGACCCCACAGCTGACGACGCGACTGAGGATCCAGACCAGCCGTCGGCTCGTCCAGCAGCAGCAGCGCAGGATCGTGGACGACCGCGACGTACAGCGAAAGGCGCTGCTGCTGCCCGCCCGACAGCTGCTTAAACGGCTTGGTCGCGTCACCGTCGAGCCCGATCTGTTGCAGCCCCGCAGTGATCTCGCCGTCAGCCAGCCGGACGCCGTAGAGCCCCGCGTACAACCTCACGATCTGCTTGATCGTAAGCTGCGACTGAAAGCTGGTCGCCTGCAGCTGCACCCCCAGCCTGGCTTTCGCCTGCGAAGGATGGCGCCGGATATCAACGCCATCCAACAACACCGCCCCGGATCGCGGCTTGATCAGACCCTCGATCGCGCTCAGCGTGCTCGTCTTACCAGCCCCGTTGGGTCCGAGAAGCCCAAAGATCTCACCACGGGTCATCTGCAGGCTGATGCCGTCCACGGCCGTCTTGGCGCCGTACACAACCGACAGGTCGCGGACCTCCAAGATGACGCCTGAGCCGGCTGGGCGCGCGCGCCTCACGTCGTCATGGACGCGCTCCGCGGGCCGACGCCGGACCACGAAACGATCCAGCACCGCAGCGGCGATCAGCTCCCCAACACCCCGAGCACCGTCAGCCGTCGCAAGCCGATCTCCCACTGGGCCTCCCGCGAGCAGCTCGCCGGCGATGATCTCAGCGAGCGGCTCGAAGCACTCCTCCGACGTCCGATCCCGTCTGACCGGGCCAGGGTCACGGCTTTCGCTCAGAAGCCCGTCTTCGCTCATGAGCGCCATTGTCGCCTCCCGAGCGCCAGACCAACTGGCCCGCGCCGTCCCCACAATCCGCCCGGCCCGCCTCCCCGCACGTGTCCGCCAGGCAAAGCCGAGTGATCGGCGCTTCTTGGCATCCGAGCGAGCGTCTCGATACTCGCACGGGAGCCAAGGAGTGGCTCCGCATTCCGTACGGTCATCGCAGGCCGTCCTCGAACAAGCAAGACTCCATCGCGAGATCGGCGACTAGGTATGCGGGTCGTCTTTGCCGCTCCACCAGAAGAATGAGCCACGACGCACCTTGATCCCGACACTAATCAGCACGAGGACAATCACAGCGATGATGGCGATGCTCATCCGAGCCTCCAGACCCGTGGAACTGCACAAGCGGCGCCGGACCTGGACTGGTCGGGCCGCGACGACTTAAGCTCCTCCACACTAGTCCGCGACGGGGACGCTGTGAATGGTTCGAGCGAACCAACTTTCGGGCTGGCCGGGGGTTCGATCTAACCACTGAACACCGCTCGTCGGCTCGAAGCGTCGGGGATTAGGGACGCGGGTAGATTCCACAGAAGACGGGAATCGCGAGGTGTGCGCATGCAGACCGAACAGAGCCCCCGCGCGGAGATCCAACGGCCGATCACGGTCGTGTCAGTCGACGATGAGCAACTCATCCGCGGCGCGATCGCACAAGCGCTATCCACCAGCGGCCTCGAGCTCGTCGGCGAGGCCGCCAACGCCGAGGAGGCGATCAAGACCGTGGTCGACGTCCACCCAGACGTCGTGCTGATGGACCTGCCCGGGATCTCGGGCGTCGAAGCAATCGAGCAGCTCGGGCTACTCGCTCCCGCGTCGCGTGTACTGGTTCTCACTAGCTCAGAACAGAACCGCGTCGTCGAAGCGACCAGCGCCGGCGCCAGCGGCTACATCCTCAAGACCGCGCCCCCCGAAGCGATCATCAGTGCTCTCAAAGCCACCGCCGCTGGGGAATCCGTGCTCTCCCCGCAGGTCGCCGGGAAGCTCTTGCAGCGCATCCGCGAACTGGACCTCCCCGTCCAAACGAGCGGTAGCACCGCTACCGCGATCCGCGCCGCCCTGACCGAGCGAGAACTCGAGATCTTCACCCAACTCGCCAGCGGCCAGACCAACCACCAGATTGCGCACGACCTCTCGCTCAGCACAAACACCGTCGCCAACCACATCGCCAGAATCCTCGCCAAACTCCACCTCGAGAACCGCATCCAAGCAGCCGTCCAAGCCGTACGCAGCGGCATCTCCTAACCAGCTACGCGTGATGTCTTCGCCGCGGCGGTCTATAGGAATACCGCGATCGACGCGGACGCGGTACCGGACGCGGGTCATCGTCAACGCAGGACCCGCCGATCCGCGGCCGCCCGACCTGCTTCCTCGCAACAAGCAGGGCTGCGGTCCCGGACGGAGCCAAGCCGCTGTTACCACGACCGCACTGGGCACTTCCCGTTCACGCTCCCCACGACTAGGGGAGACACCGGCGCGCCGGCTACGTGGGCTTGGGTGACCACGCCTAGCGTGCGTTCCTGTACCGGAACGCCTTTCTGCAAACAGCGGCACCGCTTCACGCGGCAACCGTTCCTGGGTCGTAGGGTGGGCGGCATGGATCGCGGAGTCCCCGACGGTGAAGGGTCGATTTGGACGTGTCGCAGCTGCGGACGCTGCTGCGCAAATCGTTCAACATCGGGATCGACCCGGATCCGCGCAAGCCGCGGGCGCTGAACCGGTTCGAGCTGGCAAGGCGCTGCAGGGCGCGGCCGAGGCGAACGCGCTCGCGGCGAAGGGGATCGCGATCGAGCGTGGCGTTGAGAGCGAGCAGCTCGCCGCCAGCGAGGCGCTTGCGCTGCACGCGGCCGCGTATAACGGGATGCCGGACCCCGTGTTTCATGTTTCATCTCGTCGAGCGGGCAATCGGATCGTCAGCGGCCTGCGGCAGTCGAGCCCGATCCGCGCGCAGGCGAGAGCGACATGCCGGCGCTGCGCGCCGCGACCGCGCTGGCGCAGCTGTTGCAGGCCCGGCACGGATTCACGACCGCTCAGACCGCCGCCCAGCGCGACGCGACAACCGCTGCGCTGATCAGCGCCGGCGAGCAGCTGCGCCAAGCCGGCGAGGAGATCGACGGCTTCTTCAGACTCGCGGAAGCGAGCCGGGCAGCCGGCCGGCGAGGGCGCGACGATCTGAACTGAGAGCGCCTGTCATCGTGGTTTGCGCCCGGTGTCGGCGACGAGCTTGAGCCCGTCGGGTCGGAGCTCGCCCGTCGGGGAGACGTGTCCGAGAGCGTTTGGCGGGTGACCCCGAGCTCTGCGCAGAGCACGCTGATCTTGGTGTCGGGCTGGCCCATTGAGGCGGTCGCGAGACGTAGCTTGGCCGAGGTCATCTTGTACGGCCGGCCACCCGTGCGGCCCTCGCGCCCGGGCTGACACCAATCCGGCGCTGGTGCGCTCGGAGATCAGCTCGCGTTCGAGCTCGGCCAGCGCGGCGAAGATCCCGAAGACGAGCTTCCCGGCGGGGGTGGTGGTGTCGATCGCCGCGTCTTGGCCGGCGACGACCTTCAGCCCGACGCCGCGGGCGGTCAGGTCGTGGACGGTGTTGACGAAGTGGTGCAGGTTGCGCCCGAGCCTGTCGAGCTTCCAGACGACGAGCGTGTCGCCATCGCGGAGCGCTTTCAGGCACAAGGCCAAGCCCCGGGGGGTGATCGCGTCGTCCGGAGGCGTGGTCGTCGTAGAGGCGGCGTCGACACCCGGCGGCGACAGCGCGTCGCATTGCTGCGTAGCACGCGCAACTTCAGCACGGCTTCGGCGCCTTCGAGCCCCCAGCGCGCGCCGGTGCGGTCCATCCGATCTTCGACCAAATGGCGACAGGCGCCTTCGATGACTCCCGTCCCGATCGGCCATCCGTTGGTCAGCGCGGTGGGGTAGTCGAGGTAGGCGCTTTGTTGTGTAGGTAGTCGGCGCAGCGGTCAGCCTTGACGCGCTTGGCGGCGTCGAGTCCCTGGCGGGTGGCTTTGCGGCGGACGGCGGTCGCGACGATGCTTGCCTTGCCTTCAAGGACGGCGAGGGGCTTGCCCTTGACCCATCGTTCGGCAGCGGGATCGCCCTCGTCAAAGAAGCTCAGGCCGCGGACCACAGGTACTCCACGACGTGAATCAGATCGACAACGATCGTTACCTCGATGCCGCGGTTGGTGGCCTCGGTCTTGATCGGGTCGATCTGGTGGTTGTTGGCCTCCACAAGCGCGACCCACGTGCGTTCGTGGTCGCCGTCGCGCTGCTCGGCTTCGTCGAAGACCTGGCGCACGACTGTGGCAGCGTCGCAGACAACGCTTGCGCACAGCCACTTGCGTTTTTTGGCCTTGGGCGCTGGCAGCGTCTTCTCCTGGGTGCTTGCAAGCACCTCTTGGGGGGTTCGCGGCGCGGGCTTGATCTCGTATACCGCGCCGACCTCGGCGATCCGCTTTCTGTTTGGCTGCTCGCCGCGCGACAGTCGGGTGGTGAGCTTCGATGCGGCCCGCTTGGCCGCCGCCGCAGTGGCGGGGCGCCGGGCGTCCGCTCGCATCACGATCCCCTTGCCATCGCAGGAGACCACCAGCACGTCGTCGGGGTCCTGGCAACCGACCGCCTGGCGCGCCTGGCTGGCGTAGAACTGATCGAAGTCGACCGCCGCGGCCCGCGCCAGCTGTTCGACCTGGCGCGTTGAGATCTCAAGCCCGGTGATCTCACGAACCTGTTCGGTGGCCTCCTCGAAGGACCCCTTGGAGGACTGCACCGCCGCCAGGCGCCGGACCCCGTGCGAGGGACGCTCTTGGGTAGGTTGGGCTGCGCGTCGGCGACATACAGGTTCTCGCAGGCCCGGCGGCGGTAGGCCAGCCGCCTGAGCGTGACCTGACCGAACACGCGCCAGAGCACCCGCTCGTGGTTGCGCTCGACCGCGGCGCGCGTGACGCCGGCCGAGTCAGCCACCTCGTCAAGGCGCTGTTCGCGAAACGCGCGCAACTCAAGCTTGTCGGCGAGGATCCGACGCAGAAGCTCACGCCCGTCGGCCGCAGGCGCTCCTCAAGCTGCGAGTGCTCAAGCGCGTCGCTCTCGGCATCCTTCAGCCAGCCGAGCATCACCTCAACCTGCTCACGTCAGTGAGCGAACGGATCCGCGCAACCCTCGGGTCGGGCACCGTGAGCCTCAAGATCCGTTGCAGCACCCCGAGCGCACGCGTCCTCAGGTGTTGAGCGTCACTTCAGTTCGGCACGGGAGCCTGGGTTTGCGTTGTTGAGGTCCGGCATCGGCGTCGGGTAGGCCGCTGGTCGTCGGGCTTCGTATGCGGAGGGGGTGGCGGGGGCGCGTGGTCGTCTGGGGTCGGTCAGACTTCGCGTGTCCTTGAAACGAAGAAGAGGGCCCCGGGCCTTTGGCGAGATCGGTGGGGCCCTCTTTGGTGATGCCGGTGTTGATCGTAGCTGTGTCGCGACGGTGGGTAGGTCCGATGTTGAGGGCCGGGGTCGGCCCTGGGCTTGGTGCGGGGATGCGCTGTCCGGGGTGCGCGGGCGGGCTGGGTCGGTGGGGGTGTTATCGGCGGCGGGTGCGGGTCAGCCGTGCGGTGTTCAGGCTGTTGGTGAGGCGGGCGCGCTGCAAGGGTTGCGAGCGCACGCACGCGCTGCTCCCGGCGTTCTTGCTCGCGCACCGGCTCGACGCGGTTGATGCTGTCGGCTGCGCGCTTGAGATGGCCGCCGAGGGCCGGGGTTATCGCCCGATCGCGGCGGCGCTGGGGCGGAAGGAGACGACGGTGCGTTCGTGGCTTCGGCGGCTGCGTGCGCGCCTTGACGTGTTGCGCGGCTGGTTTGTTGGTCTGGCGGTCGAGATGGCGGAGGCGCCGCCGCGGCCGCCGCCGGGCTGTTCGGCGTTGGAGCTGCTGGTGCGGACGATCGCTGACGCGTTCCTGGCAGCTCGCTTGCGGTTGGGTGCCGGCGCGGTCACGGGTGGTGTGTGGGCGTTCAGCTCGGCGGCCACGACGGGCGGGCTGTTGGCCAACAGGAGCGTGCTCTAGGCGCGGGCGTGAGGGGGCGCGAGGCTGCTGGCGTCGTGTCCGTTCGAGCCGTTTGGAGGAGCTGATGGATGACTGGCGTGATCAGGAGGCGCTGTTTCGTTACGGGTTGATCGCCGTCGCGTTGGACGCTCGGATCTCGAATGCGGAGCGTGGTGCGCTGGTGCGCGCGTTGGCGTTGCGGTTGCACGCGCACCCGTCGGGTGATGTGCGTCAGGTCGGGCGTTCGACGCTTGATGATTGGATCCGCGCGTACCGCCGCGGCGGGTTTGGCGCGCTGGTGCCGAAGCAGCGCACGTCGGTGCCGCGCACGTCGAGCGTGTTGTTGGGTCAGGCGGAGGCGCTGCGGCGCGAGAACCCCAGGCGCACGTGCGCGCAGATCACGCGGATCATCGCCAAGGCCAACGGCGGGCAGGGCCCGTCGCAGAGCACGATCGAGCGGCACTTGCGCAGGCTTGGTCTCTCGCGCGCGGCGCTGTTGGGGGAGCGCGAGGCGTTCGGCCGCTTCGAAGCGAGCTCGCCGAACGAGCTGTGGGTCGCTGACTGCCTGCACGGGCCGGTGATCTCTGGCAGGCGGGCGATCCTGATCGCGGTGCTGGATGACCACTCGCGGCTGGTGGTGGCTGCACGGTTCGCGGACGTGGAGTCGACCGTGCGGCTTGAGGCGGTGCTGCGCCACGCGTTTCAGTCGCACGGGATTCCCGCCCGGTTGTATTGCGATAACGGCCAGATCTTCACCAGCCGGCAGTTGGGCCGGATCTGCGCCGTGTTGGGTGTCAGGCTGGTGCATTCGGCGCCGGGACGGCCGCAGGGTCGCGGGAAGATCGAGCGGTTCTTCCGCACGTTGCGTGACGGTCTGTTGGTCGAGCTCGAGGGCGCCGGCGAGCGTCCCAGCATGGAGGAGCTCGAGCGGATGTTGCAGGCATGGATCGAGCGGGTCTATCACGCCCGTGTGCATTCGGAGACCAAGCAGACGCCCTAGGTTTCTAGGTTTCTAGCCGAACGCTGGGTAGTGCTGCACGGCGTTTAAGGTGGTGAGCGGGGGGGCTTCAGCCACGGGGTGTGGACGGGGCGACGTTTTGGGCCGCTGGCGCCCGGCAGGGCTGGCCTGATCCCGGGCGGCAGGAGGCAGGAGGAGGGTTCCGAAGGTCGGCGTTGTCTGTATCAACGTCGACCACGAAAGGTGGCCGCATGATCGCCGACCCTGGCACCCGTTGTCGCGAACTTTATCCGCCGGCTGTAGTGTAGAAGTCCTGCCTGATGTTGAGCGTCGCGTAGTTTCGGCACGTCGGCGTCTCTGTGGTTCGGGACGGGGGGAGAAGCACGAAGGAACGAAAGAAGTCGGCGTCCTGGCTGGGCCGCGTGTTTTTCCCAGCGGTCGCCGGACTTGGATGGTGGTGGGCGGGGCGCCGGCGGTTGGGCGAGATCCCCTGCCACGACTCGGCATGATGGTCGCGCGTGCCGCCGGGCCGTCAAGGTCGGGCCTTCGGCCCGCGCT
>JBEKRJ010000984.1:0-4657 GCA_049518835.1 Solirubrobacteraceae bacterium | reverse complement strand
CGGTTTAGGTGGAGCATCTTGCCTGCTATCACGCGGTTTTCGCCACGCTAGGGGGTGCTGAGCGGCACATCACCTAAACCGGAGTTGGCCATTGCGCCGCCAACTGCGGTTTCGTCGAGAAAAGTCCTGGAAATCTCGCATCTGTGATGAATCCGGAGCGGTGACCTAAACCGGAGCAGCGACCACATAAACCGGAGCAGATGGCAGGTAAACCCGATCTCCGGAAAGTCGATCCAGTACGAGCGGTAGCCGACGACAAGCAACGCAACCGTGCACGCGCAGCTGGTCGCCTACGGCGCCGCGCGCGCGGCCCGGCCCGGGAGCGCATTCGCGCGCGCGACTGCGGACTTCGCCACGACGCTGCTAAAGAAGCGTCTGCTCTCCTCGCCGGCGGCCCTTCGAACAGACGGTTGGAGAGGTAGCGACAGGTGGCGCTGGCGCTCGTGCGCGGCGGGCGATCCTCGTCTGCTCGGCACCTGCGGCTCCAGTGTGGAGGCGTGGGCGACCGCCACCACGGTGAGGAGGTCCTCGACCGCACGGTTCTCGAGCCCTTGGCGCCGGGCCTCGATCGCGTCATGAACGGCTTAGAGTCCGAGCTTGCCGGCGAGCGGCCGAAGGTCCTTGAGGTCGGGGTGGGCCTTGACGTTGGCGTCGAGGATCTCGCGTCCCGGCGGGTGGATGCTGAGCGTCGCCCAGGCCTCGTCGATTTGCTGGGCGAGCTCCCTCGCTTGCGAGGGGATCGCGAGGACGGAGCTCTGTACCGGGACCCTGGTAGCGATGCCCCGTGCGTGGTCGAGAGGCCGGGTGCGGAGCGGGGCGTGAGCGACCGTCCGGTCTGCAACGCGAGTGAAGCCTGAGTAAGCGTCGTCAGAGTGACCCGCCCCCTGTGGGGGTGGGACAAGGGAATGCCGAGCCGGTCACCGTACGGCGAAGGCCATGTGTAGAGCGTCACCTGAGTTCGGCATGAGCGGGGGCTGTAGTGTCACTGAGGTTCGGCATTCGCCGGTGGTCACTGTTGCGCCGGGTTTTGGGGCGTGATATCTCGTCCCACACGAGTCGCCCCGCCCGCCATCCCGGCGTGTGCGAGGCTCGCGATCGTGCGAGTGGGAGCGTGGTCTTCTGGTAACGAGAATCGGATGGGATGGGTTGGAGGCGGCGCTCGCGGCTGGGCGCGTCTGCTGCCCGGACTGCAGCGAGTCGCTGGCGCGCTGGGGGTACGCCCGCGAGCGCGAGGTGCGGATGCGCCACGGCGGACGGCTGGTGCGTCCGCGGCGGGCGTACTGTCGCCGCTGCGACCGTACGCACGTGTTGTTGCCGGCGTTCTGTGTGCCGCGCCGGCGCGATGGCGCGGAGGTGATCGGCGCGGCGCTGTTGGCCAAGGCGCTGGGAGCCGGACATCGGACGATCGCCGCGCGACTGGATCGCCCGCCCGGCACCGTCCGCGGGTGGCTGCGCGCCGGCGCGCGCCGCGCGGACGCGCTGCAACTGTGCGGAGAGCTCTGGACGATCGCGCTAGGCGACCAGCTGGGACGGCCGATGCTGCGGCCCTCGCCGCTTTACGGCGCCGTCAACGCGCTTGGCAAAGCGGCGGTCGCGTGGCAGCTGCGCTTCCACGACCCGCGCGTTTGCCCGTGGGAGCTGAGCGTCGCGCTCACCGGCGGGCTGCTATACGGCCGTCCACGCGATCCACCCGGCTACTGACCGCGGCGACAGATCGCAGATCGAGCGGCAGGGATGCCGCGCCTGCAATCCGGACGATCACCGCGGGGACTCATCTCGCGGCAGCGCACGCCGATGCGAGAGCGGGTCTCGGGGCCCGAGCAGCTCGCTGATCGACTCGGTCATTCCCCCTTCGCCGAGCCGTTCCCCGATCGACCCAGAATGCTCGATCGCGCTCTGAACTGAGCACCGCAACACCTCGGCCACCAAGTCACGCTCGCCGACCCGACCCCTGGCCGCGCGTCGGCCGATCCGGCTCGTGTTCTTTCGTTATTTCGTCCGCCTCCCCATGATGCCGGACAACAGTGACGCCAGCATGCCGAACTCACGCGACGCTCAACAGCCATGGAAGACGCTCTTGTTCTAGGAGCGGGCGTTGAGGAATCCCCCGGCGTAGTGGGCGTTGAACGGGCGGAACGTTGAACGGGCGGAAGGTTGTTCTGGGAACTCGGGAGACCCGTCTCGGCCCCGTTGCTGTGGGCAGCGGGAAGCGACGCTCGCCTATAACCGGCGCACCCGGGAAGTGGTGGAGCGGCCGAGCGGGAGTCGGAGCGGGTAGTAGTGCTGATCGGCGGGACAACATAACCCGCCAGGAGCGAAGGGCCCGTACTTCATCGACGCACCGGAAGGATGAGAAGGACTCTGATGAGTGCCGAATCGGCTAGGTCGGTCAGCCGCGCCAAGGGCGTGGACCGCGTTCGTGCTCTCCAACGCGTGCTCTACCGCTGTGCTAAGCAGGATCGTGACCGACGTTTCCACGCCCTCTACGACAAGGTCTCCCGCAGAGACGTCTTGTGGAAGGCTTGGGGCGAGGTCCGTGCCAACCGTGGCGCGCCCGGCGTCGATGGCGTGTCCATCGACGATGTCGTGCGCTCCGGGGTGGGCGACTTCGTCGAAGAACTCGCCGAGCGGCTGAGGACGGGTAGCTACCGCCCGCGGCCGTTGCGGCGGGTTCACATTCCGAAGCCGGGCAGGCCAGGCCAGTTGAGGCCGCTCGGTATCCCGTGCGTCGCCGACCGGGTGGTGATGGCGGCGGCGAAGGCGGTGCTGGAGCCGATCTTCGAAGCCGATTTCCTCCCGACCAGCTACGGGTTCCGGCCCGGGCTGTCGGCTCACCACGCGCTGGAGACAGTCAGGACGACGGTCAACCAGGGCCAGGTGTGGGCGCTTGACGCCGACATCAAAAGCTGTTTCGACGAGATCTCGCACTCGGCGCTCGTCGCTCGGATCGAGCGGCGGGTGTCCGATCGGAGGATGTTGAAGCTGCTGCGTGGTTGGCTTGTGGCGGGGGTGTTCGAGGGCGGGATCGTGTCCGCGATCGAGGCGGGCAGCCCGCAAGGCGGGAAATGAGCAGCTGCTCATATGGAGCTTCAGCTTCACCGCTCCTGGCGAACATCTACTTGCACTACGTCCTCGACCTGTGGGCTCATCAGTGGAGGACTCGGCACGCGCGCGGTGACGTTGTGATCACGCGTTTTGCTGACGATTTCGTGGTGGGTTTCGAGCATCGCAGTGATGCCGAGCGGTTCTGGGCGGAGCTTCGCGACAGGCTCGCGAAGTTCAGTCTGGAGCTGAACGCCGAGAAGACGCGGCTGGTCCGCTTCGGACGGTTCGCCGCCCATCAACGGGCCGAGCGGGGCCTCGGCAAGCCTGAGACGTTCCGCTTCCTTGGCTTCACGCACATCTGTGCGAAGACCAGGAGCGGGCGCTTTCAGCTCAAGCGGATCACTGACTCGAAACGGTCGCGGACGAAGCTGCACGCCCTCCGGGGCGAGCTGCTCCGACGCCGCGATCAGCCCGTCCCCGAGCAAGGGCGCTGGCTCGCCAGCGTCCTTCGCGGGCACGCCAACTATTACGGCGTGCCGGGCAATCAGCGGGCGCTGTATGCCTTCCGTTCCGAGGTGGTGCGGCACTGGTTCATGGCGCTTCGGCGTCGCAGCCAGCGCACGCGGCTGACCTGGGAGCGGATGCAGCGCCTGCGCGACCGATGGCTGCCGTTCCTCCAGATCTCCCATCCCTGGCCTGACGCTCGCTTCGACGCTCGTACCCAAGGGAGGAGCCCAGTGCGTTAGCAGCGCACGCTGGGATCTGCGCGGGGGGCGTCGGGTGACCGGCGTCCCTACCGCGATCGTGATCGAAAGGACTGATCATGCCTGAATCTCCTGTCTTTACTACTCATATCGATAAGAGGGTGATCACAGTCCGTTAAGTAGCTTGCGCAGCGTCGCGGTGTACAGATCCAAGGCTGCGCGTCCTCGGGACGTAAGTGCCACGGAGGTTCGCGACGCAGGGCCGCTGCCCGTCTTCTCGGTCGTCAGGTAGCCGGCGTCCTCGAGCCTGCGGAGGTGGGTGATCAGATTGCCGGGGGTCAGGCCGATCATGTCCTGAAGGCGCGTGAACGACAGCTGGTCACCGTCGGGCAGCGCAGCGAGCGTTGCCATGATCTGCAGTCGCGCGGGGACGTGGATCAACGGGTCAAGCGCGTCGGCCGTCATCTGCCTGTCGCGGGCGAGCGCGGCAGCAGCGCCAGCGCGCTGGCGTTGGCCAGCAGGACGACGCAGCAGCCCACCCCGTCGCTGAGCCACATTCCGCGGGGTCCCGCGAGCGCGCTGCCGGCGGCGACGAGCATGATCGCGACCGAGATCGCGAGTTCCTGCCAGTCCTTGCGTATCGCCGAGCGGCCCGCCCAGACTGCGCCGAGCGCGATCAACGTCGCCGCCACGCCACACACCCAGTAGAAGGCTGGGTGGCGATCTCCCTGGTTCACCAGTACCGCCAGACGTACACGGCGAGCAATGCCGCCGCCGCGGCTGCACCCTCGGCTTTTCGCAGACGGACCGACCGGCCGCTGGCGCCGGCGCCGGCACGGCTCTGGGCGTAGATCACCGTAGCGATCCGGATCGCGATCAGGGTGTAGAGGACCACCAGCGACGCGGCG
>JBEKRJ010000983.1:0-3121 GCA_049518835.1 Solirubrobacteraceae bacterium | reverse complement strand
CTCCTCATCGGTCATGTAGCCAGGATATGCGGCGAGCCGGCGTGGGCCTCGGCCGGCTCAAAGGACGTTGACGGATGACGCTGCCGAGGATCGCGGTGGCGCACCGATCTCGGTCGTCGTCAGCCCGACCAATACGCGAGACGAACCGATTAGATCGGCATTGATGTGTCCCGCGTGACCCCAATTGGCCAACATCTCGGGAGGACCAAGCCGGTGCCCAGGCGCCGATCGCATAAGCAAATCAGCCGCTGGCCCCACAAGTCGTCAGCCTCGCAATCGGCGAATCGTTCGGCGGAGCCCCCGTGCTGCGGCTTCGCGAGACCTAGTCGGTCAAACCTACCGTGAGACCATTGCACTTAGCGGCTATCTTTTGATTGCCGACATGTCCTTCGACCCGCACCGCCTCGCCAAGCGCTCCGTCGTGAGTCACGCGGCGCAGCGGCGGATAGGCTGCAGTCCGGCGGTCGCTGGGCGGGCTTCGTTGGCGCGCCGGGACTCTCGTGAGCGTCGGTGTCGAATCCTGAACACCTCTACCGAACAGTCCAACGCGAGGAACTGCTGGACCTCGCGGCTTGTCGTGCTTTCAGAACGGCTCCTGGGTCGATCGAGGGCAAGCTCTTCTGGACAACCCGGGAGGATGCTGAGCGCCTTGCCCGCCTCTTCTCGGCTCGGCACGGGATCGGGCCTAGCTGGATCGTAGAGGTTGTCATCGAGCAGGTGGAGCTAGAGCGCATGAACTCGCTCACAACTGATGGTCGGCCGGCGCGATATGTCGACGAAGCGAACCTCGACTGGTTCAACGACATCGTCGACATGGTCCTGCCAGCGGATTTCGACGGCCAGTCCATTGGCTGATCTGTCGCTCGACGCGGAAATTGATCTCTTGCCTACGGCGCAAGGCGGTCGGAACCGCCCAATTCGAAACGGTTACCGGCCCGCCCTATGGTTGGGCGACACTGGCCCCAGTTGGGAGCCGGAGCTTCATTCGGTGGTTCTCCGACTCAAGAGCGGTGACGAGCTGGCACCGGGACAGACGGGCGAAGTCGTGCTGTCGCCGCTGGCGTACGAGACCTGGCCAGACGTGAAGCCGGGGACCAACTTCGACATTTACGACGCTGGACGCGCGGTGGGCAAAGGGACGCTTCGCAGCACGCCTACAAGCGCAGATTCTGAGCCGGAGCTTCGCAGGGCCGTGAGCAACGCCTTTGAGGAGTGGCTCCGAGAGCGGTTCGGCGATCGAGTAGAGAAACGGCCTCGTGATCGCACGGGCCTTGAGCCCGATCTCGTTGCTTGGTTCGACGATGACGAGGGTGGGAGACACGGTCTCGTTGCGGAGGTGGTGGCGCGGAGGCTCGACCCGCGGCACGTGAATCGATTGGCGAGGCTGATGAATCACTACAAGGCATCCATCGGATTGCTAGTGGCGCTCGATGCCCCCTCGGCGAGGACGCTGGACGCCATCTATCGTCACGGGACGGTCGCCTTGTCGTCTCAGGTACGGGCATCCAGGATCAGGGTTGTTACCACGCGGGACCTCGGGCGCAACAACATCGAGCTCGTCCCCACGAGTTGGAAGCCCGAGACGCTAGAGGTTCTGGCCGCTTAGCCGGTAGGGCGCTCGGGCCACTGCTTGGGACCACTGCAATTCCGCTGGCCGGATAGGCTCCGACGACTGAGCGCCGCGCGGGAGCGCTGCTTTAATAGGTATTCAGCAGAGTCTGCGCGCTTGGCGCACGGCCCTACTTACGGCGACGAGCAGGGCTGAGCCCGCCCGCGCTCGCGCAACGGCGACGACGCGCGGGTCCCGGCGCCCTGCTCGTCGTCGATTGCAGGGCTGACGCGGCGGCGCGCAGAATTGCGGCGCTGCCTACGCAGCGCCGGTCGGTGTCGACGGCGCTGCGGCTCCGCATCGACGATTAGCGGCCGGCGCGCGCAACGATCGAGATGGCGACAACTCGATCGTCAGCTGAGCGATGTCCGGACCTAGTGGTTCATCCTGCAAGTTCGCGCCCAGCTAGGGGTTTCCTGCCATCGGCCCCGAAGTCCTCGCCGATATGTTCGGCGAGGATGGGAGTTAACGATGGCTGTGAAGGGCGCGGTCAAGCGGTTGGAGATCGCGGACGAGGACCGGATTGAGCTGGAGCGGATCGTGCGGGCATCGAGTGCTGAGGTGCGGATGGTCGAACGGGCGCGGATTGTGTTGGCGGCGGGCGAGGGGCTTTCGACCGCTGAGATCGCGCGGCTGGTTGGGTGCTCGGAGCGGACGGTGAAGAAGTGGCGTCCGCGTTACGCTCGCCGGGGGTTGGAGGGGCTCAAGGACGCGTCGCGGTCGGGCGCGCCGCTGACACACGGGGCTGAGGCTAGGGCGCGGTTGATCGCGAAGGCGTGTACTCGTCCGCCTGAAACTGAGTCGGGCCAGCGGCGCGAGCGCTGGACGTATGAGCAGTTGGGGGTAGCGGTCGGCATGTCGGGCTCCCAGGCGCATGTGATCCTTCAGCGGGCCGACATTAAGCCGCACCGGACCGACTACTGGATGATGACCGACTACACACAGCCGGAGTTTGAGGAGCGTCTACAGGATGTGTGCGGCCTGTACGTTGATCCGCCCGAGAACGTGCTGGTCGTCTCGATCGACGAGAAGACGGGGATCCAAGCCAAGGCGCCGACCAAGCCAGATGCACCGCCGCGGCCGGGTAGGCCCGCCCGCCGCGAGCACGAGTACACCCGTAACGGCACCCAATGCCTGTTCGCGTGTCTCAATGTGAAGGAGGGGGATGTGATCGGCATGTCGTCCAAGACCCGTAATCGGTTTGACCTGATCCGCTTCCTCGACATCTGCGACGAGCAGATCCCCGTCGTCGAGGGCGAGAAGATCGTCGCTGTCAGCGACAACCTCTCGACCCGGGGCACCGAGGAGGTCCAACAGTGGCTAAAGGATCATCCGCGCTGGAGCTTTCAGTTCACTCCCAAGCATGCTTCGTGGCTAAACCAGATCGAAATCTTCTTCTCAATCCTGTACCGGCGACTGCTCAAGCACGGCATCTTCACCAGCGAAGCTGACCTCGCTGAGCAGATGCTTGCGTTCATCGAGACCTACAACCAAACCGCCAGACCGTTCAAG
>JBEKRJ010000982.1:0-5300 GCA_049518835.1 Solirubrobacteraceae bacterium | reverse complement strand
CAAGTTGGTGGCCGCTTGTGCTTGATCATGTGGGTTACATCGGACGGTAAACTTTCCCCGAATTTATCCGGGAAACCAAGGAAGTAGCCACTTTAACGGTGGCCTTTCCGCAATCGCTGGGTGATCGGCCGTTGGCCGATCTCGGCAACATTGTGGCGAACCGTATGATCATCAAGCAAAGTCGGTGTCGAAAACGGCGGAATCAGGTCAGCGTGCGGCCGATCGCCAGGAACTTCTCGCGCCGTAATCGCACAACGGTTGCCCGATCGAGACCGCGCAGTTCGTCGAGTGCCATCGCGATTGCGTCCGCGGTCGCCGCCATCATTGCGGCCGGGTCGCGGTGAGCGCCTCCCACCGGCTCCGGCACGACCGCATCGACGACGCCGAGCCTCAGCAGATCCTGGGCGGTGATCTTCATGGCGGAGGCTGCGTCCTGCGCTTTCGCAGTGTCGCGCCAGAGGATCGACGCCGCACCCTCGGGCGAGATCACACTGTAGATGGAGTGCTCCAGCATGATCACGCGGTTCGCGGTGGCGAGCGCAACAGCGCCGCCCGAGCCGCCCTCGCCGATGATCGCCGCCACGTTCGGCACACCGATCTGCAAGCAAGCCTCCGTCGAACGCGCGATGGCCTCGGCCTGGCCGCGCTCCTCGGCGCCGATGCCCGGATAAGCGCCCGCCGTATCGACCAGGGCGATGACCGGGACATCGAAGCGGTCCGCCATGCCCATGAGGCGCACCGCTTTGCGATAACCCTCGGGGCGGGCCATGCCGAAATTGTGTTTGAGCCGGCTTTCGGTGTCGGCCCCCTTTTCGTGGCCGATGATGCAAACACTCTCCCCGCGAAAGCGGCCGAAGCCGCCAATGATCGCCGGATCTTCGCCGTGCTTGCGATCGCCCGCGAGCGGAACGAAATCGTCGATCATTGTGGCGACGTAATCGAGACAATGGGGCCGCTGCGGATGGCGGGCGACCTGCGTCTTCTGCCACGGCGTGAGTGAACCATAGAGTTCCTCGAGCGCCTGAGCGGCCTTGCCTTCGATGCGGTTGATGTCCTCACCGATGGCGATTGCATCGCCTCCGGCCTGCATCGCGCGCAACTCCTCGACCTTGGCCTCTAGTTCGGCCACCGGTTTTTCGAAGTCGAGATAAGAGCGCATCGGCAAAAAGGACCAACTCCTAAGGGGCTTAGGACGATTCTATGGGGAGGCAAACTCGCTCGCCGCACCGTTCGAAGTCAATCGCGACTTCCGCTTTCCCCAATGAGCGTGGAATTACCCCTCACCGAGCGGGTGCAGATCGCGGACGAGGCTCTTGAGCCGCTCTTCCAGCACGTGAGTATAAATCTGCGTGGTGGAAATGTCGGCGTGACCGAGCAGCGTCTGCACAACGCGTAGATCGGCGCCGTTGTGCAGCAGGTGACTGGCGAAAGCGTGGCGCAGCACGTGCGGGCTGACCTGCTCGGCGCGCAGCCCAGCCGCGGCCGCGAGCGCCTTGAGTTCGCGCGCCAGATGTTGGCGCGTGATGTGGCCGCTTTCGCCGAAGGACGGAAACAGCCATTTTGATTGCGCCTCGCGCCCGGACTCTTCCAGCAGCGCTAGGTAAGCCGCCATCGCGTTTTTGGCGGCATTGTTGAGCGGCACCATGCGCTCCTTATTGCCCTTGCCGCGCACCACGATGACACGTGCGTCGCGGCCGGCGGCCGTGACCGGGAGCGATACCAGTTCGGAGACGCGAAGCCCGGTAGCGTAGAGCGTTTCCAGAAGGCAAGAGAGCCGCGCCGCGCGCAACCGCTCGCGCAACGGCGCAGCCGGATCAGCGGTCGCCGCTGTACGCAACAGTCGATCGACGTCCGCGAGCGTGAGCGTCTTGGGCAGCGGACGCGCGCGCTTGGGACCTTCGAGCACGGCCGCGGGATCGTCGCTTCTCTGCCCCTCCGCATAGAGGAAGCGATAGAGCTGGCGGATCGCAGAAAGCCGCCGCGCCACGGTCGCAGCGCCCAAGCCGCGCCGCGCAAGCTCGCCCAGATAGGCGCGTAGATCCTGCGTGCTGGCACCAACGATGGTCCGGCGAGTGCGCACAAGGTGGCCGCTGAAATCCGCAAGATCGCGGGCGTATGCGGCAAGTGTGTTGCTCTGCGCACCGCGCTCAGCCGCCAGCATATCGAGATAGAGCGCAACCAGACGCTCGTCGGAATGGCGTGCCGCCCGCGCCGTTCCCGAAGCCATCGCCTGTCGCCCTCAATGATCCTTGTAGAATTTAGTGGGCGAAACCGAGACGCTCATTTCGCGCGACGACGGCTGCACGAAATGCGCCAGCGAGTAGAGACCGCCATAGACGACACCGCACAGAATCGCGATCACGGTGAGGAGGCGGAGCAGGCTCGGCATCGACGTTGTTCCGATTGCGATGTTGGCGGGTATCCGCCGCACCCTCTCGCGCGAGCTTTGCAAGGCACGAGCCGCCTGTGGCGGCAGCGGCTCTCGGGCGCGAAGTCCATACGCGAAGTCGCGGTGGAATTGTAGGGAGTTCGAGGCCGCTGCACCAGGGCCGGCTCGCACCCTATTGGTGCCAACGAACCGGACCGAGTACGATCCGTTTCGGCCGGCCGATCGTGCAGCGCTCGCTCCCCGGGCCGCAGGTCTAAGTGTAAATGGCTGATATCGCGGTACAAAATGATGCAAATGGGACTCCTGCTGCCGCCATCCGGGCGGCGCTGGATCATCGCTCCGTCGTGCTCATCGGCATGATGGGGGTGGGCAAATCGTCGATCGGCCGTCGGCTCGCGGCACGCCTCGCGATTCCCTTCGTCGACGCCGACACGGAGATCGAGAAGGCTGCCGGCATGAGCATTTCCGACATCTTTGCCCGGGATGGCGAGGCCTATTTCCGCGGCGGCGAAGCACGTGTGATTGCGCGCCTGTTGGAGAGCGGTCCGCAAGTGCTCGCGACCGGTGGTGGCGCCTTCATGAACGAAGGCACGCGCGCCGCCGTCAGGGCCAAGGGCGTCTCGATCTGGCTTTCCGCCGCGTACGAGGTGCTGTTGCGGCGGATCAGCAAGCGCAAGAACGAGCGGCCGATGCTGCACACGGACAATCCCGATGAGACGTTGCGCCATCTGCTCGAATTGCGCGAGCCGACCTATGCGTTGGCCGATCTCACTGTGCAGTCGCGCGAAGGGCCGCACGATGCGATCGTCGCGGAAATCGTCACGGCACTCGCCACCTATTTGCACGTTCCTATGCCCCTAGAGGGAAAGGACGGCGCATGACCGCACCCGTTCGCAGCGATCCCACGACCGTCGAAGTCAAGCTTGGTGCGCGTAGCTACGAGATCGTGATCGGGCGCGGCGTCATTGCTTCACTGGGCGCGCGCATCGCCGCGCTGCGGCCTGGTGCCAAGACCTTTATTGTCACCGACGAGAACGTGGCCCGTCATGTCTTGCCGGCCGCCGAAGCGGCCCTTGTACAAGCCGGCGTGAAGAGCGATCGCGTCGTCGTGCCGCCCGGCGAAGGGTCGAAAAGCTTTGCGGTCTTTGAACAGGTTTGCGAGGCCATCATCGCCGCGCGCATCGAGCGCGGCGATCTTGTTGTCGCACTCGGCGGCGGCGTCATCGGCGATCTCGCTGGCTTCGCCGCGGCGGTGGTGCGGCGCGGACTCGATTATGTCCAGGTGCCGACCACGCTGCTGGCGCAGGTGGATTCCTCGGTCGGCGGCAAAACCGCCATCGACTCCAGCCGCGGCAAGAACCTCGTCGGCGCTTTCCATCAGCCTATTTTGGTCGTCGCCGACTCCGCACTTCTCGATGTGCTTCCAGAGCGCGAATTCCGCGCCGGCTACGCGGAGGTCGCCAAATACGGCTTGTTGGGCGATGACGGCTTCTTCGCCTGGCTCGAAGCCAATTGGAAAGACATATTCGCCGGCAGCGCCTCCGGAAGTTCCGCGCGCGAGCACGCGATCGCGGTAAGCTGCCGCGCCAAGGCCGCGATCGTCGCGCGTGACGAACGCGAGACCGGCGACCGCCAACTGCTCAATCTCGGGCACACGTTCGGCCACGCGCTCGAAGCGGCATGCGGTTTCTCCGACCGGCTGCTGCACGGCGAAGCGATTGCCATCGGCATGGCGCTCGCCTTCGACTTCTCGGCGGCGCGGCAAGGTCTCGTATCCAAGGCCGAAGCCGCGCGCGCCATTCGCCATCTCGCCGCGGTCGGCCTGCCGACCCGAATCAGGGATATTCCGGGGCCTCCGCTCGCCCTTGACCAATTGATGACGCTGATCGCGCAGGACAAGAAAATAAAGCGCGGAGCGCTTACATTTATTTTGGTGCGCGGGATCGGCGCTGCCTTCATCGAGACCGGCGTCGATCAAGCGGAGGTTCGCGCGTTTCTCAGCGAGAAGCTTGCCGAGCGATGAGCATTATCGACTGGTTGACCGTCGCGGCGATCGTGATTTGTCTGCTGCTTTCGGCGTTCTTCTCGGCCAGCGAGACAGCGCTGACGGCGTCTTCGCGCGCAGCCATGATGCGACTGGAGAAACATGGCAACCGCGACGCCTCCATTGTCAACCGGCTGCTGGCGGCACGTGAACGACTCCTTGGCGCGGTCCTGTTGGGCAACAACGTGACCAATATAGCCGCCACGACCCTGGCCACCGGTCTATTGCTGGCGTTCTTCGGCAAAGCTGGCGTGATCTACGCTACGCTGGCGATGACGCTGCTGATTTTCGTGCTCTGCGAAGTGCTGCCGAAAACCGCCGCCTTCAACATGCCTGATCGCATGGCACTGGCGGTCGCAAGCCCCATCGACCGGATGGTGCGGTTTTTCTTGCCGATCCAACTGCAATCGATCCTGGCTCCGCGCGAAGAATTGCGCGGAGCCGTCGATCTGTTGCACCGCGCCGGCGTGGTGGAAAAGCTCGACCGCGACATGATGGGCGGCGTGCTCGATCTGCGCGAGCTGACGGTTTCCGCCGTGATGGTCCACCGCACCAAGATGGTGATGCTGAACGCAGACGAGCCACCTCGCGACATCGTCGATGCGGTGCTGGCTGCCGCCGTGACCCGATTGCCGCTATGGCGCGGCTCGCCCGACAACATTATCGGGGTGCTCCATGCCAAGGACTTGTTACGCGCGTTACACGCCGTCGGCGGCGACGCCGCCAAGATCGACATTCCAGCGCTGGCAACGCCGCCATGGTTCGTGCCGGACACAACGCCGCTCGGCGAGCAGCTTATGGCGTTCCGCCACCGCAAGACGCCGTTCGCGCTCGTGGTCGACGAGTACGGCGAACTGGAAGGCTTGG
>JBEKRJ010000981.1:0-2677 GCA_049518835.1 Solirubrobacteraceae bacterium | reverse complement strand
TTTGTAGTGAAGGCGGGCCCCAAATTCGAGTTGCTCGCGGTGAATGACATGCCCGAGGTCTGTATGGCCACCCCGGCGATCTCCGACGGCATGATTTTCGTCCGGGGCCTGCATCACGTCTGGGCATTTGGCGTGAAGAAATGACCGGGCATCCCGCTGCGCCAGGTTTTTCGACCGGCCTTCCGCGATCATGGCGGGTATCCCGCCAATCATGACGTCCAGGAGATAGTTAGCAAATCGGGACCGCCATCTGGAGGGGGCATCTTCGGCAGACGTAGATAATTCTCCCAACTCGCTTCGGGCCGCTCGACGAATGGCACTAGCTTTAGTCAAGAGGCGCAGTCAACGCCTCCTGGAATCGAGGAAGAGCGGGGACGTCCGCAGTAGTCTTCGACAGACTGCTTGCCAATACCGCGTTCCTCAATCACGTTCAAGAATTGCTATCTCCTCGTTCAGTTTCTACGCGTTTGGCACGCCATCAGCTGTATAGAGGTTCGGTGGCCGCGACAGGCTCCTTTCCTGCCATCCTGGCAGCTGCTCGTAGGCAATCACAACTTTTATTTACGGAAGGTGGTTCAATGACCAACTTGGAGATGGTCCGCGCCCGCTTCGCGCGCAACCAGGGGCTTCCCTTTGCGGATGTTTTGACCGAAGCCAACATCCTGGACGTTCTCAACGATCATGGCGTCAAGTATCGAGACCGAGTGTTCAACCCGGTTACTACCATCTGGGGCTTTCTCTCGCAGGTGCTCAGCGACGACCACAGTTGTCGCGATGCCGTCTCGCGTATCATCGCTCATCGGGCGGCGTCTGGCATCAGGGTTTGCTC
This sequence comes from Solirubrobacteraceae bacterium, assembly GCA_049518835.1. GTDB lineage: Bacteria > Actinomycetota > Thermoleophilia > Solirubrobacterales > Solirubrobacteraceae > Palsa-465. The sequence continues at coordinate 1,848 of JBEKRJ010000981.1, read as the reverse complement.
GCCCAATACGGCCAGCTACTGCAACGCTCGCAGCCGCATTCGTACGGGCGTCCTCCGCACCCTGGCAAGGCGAACAGCGAAAGAATTACAGAGTAGCACCGCCGAGGAGTGGAAGTGGAACGGGCGGTCCGTGTTCATCGCCGATGGTTCGAGCGTTTCCATGCCGGACACGCCCGAGAACCAGGCGAGCTACCCGCAGCCGCCGCACCAACTGAGGGGGGTCGGCTTCCCTCTGGCCAGGATCACCGTACTGCTGTCGCTGGCAACGGGCGCCTGTCACGATCTGGCCATGGCGCCGTACAAGGGCAAGGGCACTGGTGAAACCACTCTTTTGCGGCGGATGTACGACACATTCAAGCCCGGTGATGTGATTCTTGCCGACGCCTTGTTCGACAATTACTACCTCGTCTGTGAGCTACGCGACCGCGGGATCGACCTCGTCGCCCGCGTTAAGTACAAGCGTGAAGGAAGTCAGACGGTAGAAAGCAGGCCGGACGGCGACATCCTCGTCTGGCAACGCCCCCAAAAGGCCCACGGTATGACGGGTGAGCAATACCGGAAATATCCCAAGAGCCTGCTGATGCGGCAAGTGAGCGTTGACGCCCGCGACAAGAACAATCGCGTCGAGCAATTCAAGGTCATCACCACGATCCTCGACACCTCGATCGACGGTGGACAGATCGGCGATTTGTATGAGCGAAGGTGGTCAGGAGAAGTCGATATCCGTTCCATCAAGTCAACGATGCAGATGGGCATTCTCCGGTGCAAGACGCCCGAGATGGTTGCAAAGGAGATATGGACGCACTTGCTGGCGTACAACTTGCTGCGCACGGTCATGGCCGTGGCCGCCAGCGAGCACGGCACCGAGCCACGGCGGGTGAGTTTCAAAGGGGCCAAGCAAGTCCTGACGGCATTCGCTCCGAAGATCGAAGCGGCGAGGCCGGACGATCGCGAGGCGTTGATCGATGCGATGCTGAGGGCCATGGCATACCACCGCGTCGGCAACCGCCCCGGAAGGTGGGAGCCGCGGGCGCTGAAACGTCGGCCGAAGCCGGTGGCGCGCCTGATGCAACCACGAGACATTGCCAAGCTGCAGCACAATCGCTCAAAATGGTTTTAAGCTAGTGCCATTCGTCCGCCCCACCGAAGTATCAAACTCGCATAGGTCGATGAAATCGAAACTCGCAACATTCCGGCGTCCAGGACATCCGCGCCGCCCCGGCAACCGCACCCGCCCCGCAATCGGCCCGGCCGCCGGCCCGGCATCAGCGCCAGCAGCGACGCCGTCTCCGCGGCGGAGCAGTTCGAGTGCGGAACGGCCCGGTCCGCGGCGGCGGCCGGGATGCGGACCAGATCGGTCCCGCCCGCCGCGCAGCTCCCGCGACTCTCCGCAGCCGCACGGAAGGCGATCCCCTTCGACTGGCTGACGGTCCACTGGGGGACTGACGAGGAAGTGCATGCGCTCGCCGCGATCATGAACAGGTCGGACGCGGCCCCAAAAATTTCGCCTTTCCCCTGAAAGGCGAAATTTTCAGGCGGCGGCCGCGCGTCTTATTTGGTCATGCGGGGAACCGGAAAGCCTGAAGTCGGCGACGGTCAAGGCAGCGTGGCTGGATGAATGCGGTCACGGCGGCAGACGACCTGAAGAAAGGACGAGGGTTGCGGGATGAGTCTGCCGAAAGCGGGCATAGTCCTCTGACAGGGCCTTCACCTGCTGAAGTGATTGTTCCCATTGCCGCTCCAGTTCCCGCGCAACCAGCCGGTTTTCCGGTTCGACGGCCTGGTATTGACGCTGGGCGCGATCTGCTTCGTATTGACACCGTTCCAGACTTTGCCGCCAGTCCTGGT
>JBEKRJ010000980.1:0-3573 GCA_049518835.1 Solirubrobacteraceae bacterium | reverse complement strand
GATGGACGTGATGAAGGCGGAGGCGGAGGTTTCGAGGCGCGATCAGGATTTGACGGTAGCGCGGACGAATCTGCAGCTGCAGGAATCGCTGATGAAGAATGCGCTGACGAAGAGTCTTGATGATCCGACGCTGGAAGAAATGCCGGTGGTGCCGACGGACCAGATGCAGGCGGCGAATGCTTCGGCTGATACTAGCCAGCCGATACTTGATTTGATTGAGGAAGGGTTGCGGCACCGTCCGGAGCTGTTGGAGACGGATGTGGATTTGGCGAACCGGCAGATCAGCCGGCAGGCGGCGCGGAATGCGCTGTTGCCTTCGCTCGCGCTGGTGGGTTTTTATGGTGGGAGCGGGCTGGCAGGGTTGGCGAACCCTCCTGGAAACAGCAACGTGACTCCGGGCACTCCGACCGATCTGATAGGGGGATGGGAGAATGCGTTTAACAATTCGTCGCCGGACTATTATGTGGGGCTGAATTTGAATATTCCGTTTCGCAATCGCGTGGCTAAGGCAGATCAATATCGTTCGGAGTTGGAGTATCGGCAGGCGGGGCTGCGCAAGGAGCAGTTGAGAAAGCAGATTCGGATTGAGGTGCGGAACGCGCAATATGCACTGGAGCAATCGCGGGCGCGTGTGGAATCGGCCCGCAAGGCGCGGGATCTGGTGCAGCGCACGTTTGAGATTACTAAGAAAGAGCAGGATTTGGGATCGGGATCGAGTTATCAGACCATGACTGCGCAGCGCGATCTGTCTTTATCGGAGTTGGACCTGGTCAATGCCATGACGGTTTATGAAAAGGCTCGGGTTGAACTTGATCGCGCTACGGGCGCGACTTTGGAACATAATGGAGTGCTGATACAGGATGCGGTCACGGGGACGGTGACTGCTTCGACTCCATAAGTCATGCCGACTTCGGCCAAGCCGCAAGATAGCCGCTCGCTCAAGCCAAACGACGAGCCTTCACCTCCACCACAGAACCGCACGCCGCGCATTCTCGCGGCCGACGATCAACCGCACATTCTGGAAGCGATTCAATTGCTGCTGCATCCGCAGGGCTATAGGGTGGAGAGCGCGAAGTCTCCGGCGGAGGTGAGAGAGGCGTTGGCGTCGGAGTCTGTGGGCAACTCTTACGATGCGCTGCTGATTGATCTCAATTACACGCGTGACACGACTTCCGGGCAGGAGGGGTTGGATCTGCTTTCGGAAATTGTTGCGCTCGACAGCAATCTGCCGGTGATTGTCATGACTGCTTGGGGGAATGTTGAGTTGGCGGTGGAGGCGATGCGGCGTGGGGCGCGGGATTTCGTGCAGAAGCCGTGGGAGAACGAGCGGCTGCTGGCGATTCTGCGGACGCAGGTCGAATTGCATCGCGCGCTGCAGCGTGCGGAACGACTGGCGGCGGAGAATCGTTTGTTGCGGGCGCAGGGGCGGCCCGAGTTTATTGCGTCGGCGGCTGCGATGCAGCCGGTGCTGGAGGCGATGGCTCGGGTTGGGCCTTCGGATGCAAATGTACTGATCACGGGGGAACATGGGAGTGGGAAGGAAGTGGTTGCGCAGACGCTGCATGCGCTTTCTTTGCGTGCGTCACGGCCGCTGGTGGCGGTGAATACGGGGGCGTTGGCCGAGGGATTATTTGAGAGCGAGCTGTTTGGGCACGTGAAGGGAGCGTTCACGGACGCGCGGACAGATCGTATAGGGCGCTTTGAGCTGGCGGATGGCGGCACGATTTTTCTGGATGAGATTGGGAATGTGCCGATACGGCAGCAGGCGAAGTTGCTGCGCGTTTTGGAGTCGGGTGAGATTGAGCGGCTGGGGTCGTCGCGCTCGCGGAAGATCGACGTGCGCGTGATTTCCGCTACCAATACGGATTTGCAGGCGGCGTGCTCCACGGGGCAGTTTCGCGAGGATCTTTTGTTTCGGCTGAATACGGTGGAGATTCGGGTGCCTGCGCTGCGGGAGCGGCGCGAGGACATTCCAACGCTGGCGATACATTTTCTGCGGCGGTATGCGACGCGCTATCGGCGGGAGATTGATGGATTTGACGCGGCTGCGCTGCAGGTGATGGCGCAATATGCGTGGCCGGGAAATGTTCGAGAACTTGAACACACGCTGGAGCGGGCAGTGCTCATGTGCCGCGGACGCGAGATTCAGCCGGCGGACCTAGGGCTGAACTTGCAGCGGCCGCAGGGGCAGAATCTTGAGGAGTTGAGTTTAGAGGCGGTGGAGGCGCTTTTGATTCGCAAGGCGCTGCAACGCTTTCAAGGAAATATTAGCCAGGCGGCAGAGGCGTTGGGGCTCAGCCGGGGCGCGCTGTATCGACGCATGGAGAAGTATGGGCTCTAGCCCGCAGAGCGGCGGCGGGAGAAAAATGCCGAAGGGTCGCAAGCGGGTTCGTCTGCTGTATGAAAATCGGATCAGCCTGTATGCGTTTCTGGTTGCCTTGCCGGGAATTTTGGTGGGCGGGATTTTGATATGGATGGAGGCGTGGTCGACGCAATCGAAGTTGGCATTGTCGTTTGCGGTGTTGGTGGTGTGGTGGATATTGGCGCTGGTGTTGCATGAGCAAACGGTGAAGCCTCTGCAGACGCTGGCGAATGTAGTGGGAGCTCTTCGGGAAGAAGATTATTCGTTTCGGGCGCGGGGAGCGGTTGCCGAGGATGCGCTGGGCGAGCTGTCGCTGGAAGTGAATGCGCTGGCTGACTTGCTGGCGGATCAGCGCATACGGGCGATTGAGGCGACGGCGCTGCTGCGGCGGGTAGTGGAGGAGATTGACGCTCCGCTGTTTGCGTTCGATCCGGATCGGGTGCTGAGGCTGGTGAATCCGGCGGGGGAAAGACTTTTGCAGCAGGCTGCGATTCGGTTGCTTGGTCGCACAGCTGACGAGATCGGATTGGCGGATTGCTTGAGTGCGGCGAATGAGTCGCTGGTGGCGTTGCCGGCGAATAGTGGTGGCGCGCGCTGGCTGGTGCGGCAGAGCAAGTTTCGGGAAAAGGGCGCGCCGCATACTTTAATCGTACTGTCGGACGTGAGCCGGGCTTTGCGCGAGGAAGAGCGGAGCGCGTGGCAACGATTGATTCGAGTGCTGGGGCACGAACTCAACAATTCACTGGCGCCGATCAAGTCGATTGCGGGGAGTTTGGGCTCGCGGCTTAGCGAGAGCGGACTGAGCGTCGAGCATCGTCAGGATTTTGAGCGCGGGTTGGCGATTATTGAGGCTCGAACTACTTCGCTGAATCGGTTTCTACAGGCGTATCGGCAGTTGGCGCAGATGCCGCCTCCGGTGATTAAGAAAGTGGCGCTGCCGCCGCTGATTGAGCGGGTCGCCTTTCTTGAGACGCGGCTGGCGGTGGAGATTTTTCCGGGGCCGGATGTGACGGTGATGGTGGATGCCGATCAGATTGAGCAGATGCTGATTAATCTGGTGCGCAATGCAGTTGAGGCGGCGCTGGAAACGTCGGCTGGTAACGGTGTTTCGGGGAATTCCGGTGCGGAGATTCAGAAGCCACGGGTGACTTTGCATTGGGAGGTCGAAGATCAGAGCGTGGTGTTGACGATTGACGACAACGGGCCGGGAC
>JBEKRJ010000979.1:0-2795 GCA_049518835.1 Solirubrobacteraceae bacterium | reverse complement strand
TGCCTGTCGCAGGCGCGCTACGGGATCGGCTGGGGTGTGATCGGCGCGGCCATGGACTGCTACGAAACCGCGCGGCAGTATACGATTCTGCGCAAACAGTTCGACGACCGGCCCATCGCCTCGCACCAGCTCGTGCAGGAGAAGCTGGCGTGGATGATCACCGAGATAACGAAGGCGCAATTGCTGGCTTTGCAGGTGGGCCGGTTGAAGGATCAGGGCAAGGTAGAGCCGGCGCACATCTCCATGCTCAAGAAGAACAACGTGGCCATCGCTCTCGATTGCGCACGCCTCTCGCGCGACCTGCTGGGCGCCAACGGAATTACCGACGAATATCCCATCATGCGGCACTTATGTAACTTGGAGACCGTCAAAACTTACGAAGGCACGGACCACATACATACCCTGGTCATCGGAGAAAGGGTAACCGGCATCGCCGCCTATAAATAGCCGCATGTTTCTGTATGCCTTGACGATCCTGGTCAGCGCCTTCCTGCTGTTCCAGGTACAACCCGTAATTGCGCGCATTATTCTGCCGTGGTTCGGCGGATCATCCGCCGTGTGGACCACCTGTTTGTTGTTTTTCCAATCGGTCTTGCTGCTGGGCTATGTCTACGCGCACTGGCTGTATGCCAAGCTGAAGCCGCGCTGGCAGGTGACCGTGCACGGTGTGCTGCTGGCGGTCAGTCTGGCGGTGCTGCCGATCGCGCCATCGCCTTTCTGGAAGCCCGCCGGCGGCGACGATCCCACTTTGGGCATCCTGCTACTGCTGGCGGCCAATGTGGGGCTGCCGTATTTTCTGCTCTCCACCACCGGTCCGCTGTTGCAGGCGTGGTACGCGCGGCAGTATACCGGCGCCATACCGTACCGGTTATACGCGCTGTCCAATCTCGGCTCGATGTTGGCGCTGATCAGTTATCCGGTGCTGTTTGAGCCTTGGTTGGGCACGCATTGGCAGGCGCGTGTCTGGTCGGGGGCGTATGTGGTTTTCGTGGCGCTGTGCGCCTGGACCGCATGGCGCGCCGCCGGCGCTGCTCCGCGGCCGAGTAACGACCCGGCGGGCTCGGCGTCCCTCGCGCCTACCCCGGCAGTCACCACTTTCTTCTGGATCGCCCTGCCTGCCTGTGCCTCGATTCTGCTATTGGCCGTGACGAACCATCTCAGCCAGAATGTCGCGGCCATGCCCTTCTTGTGGATCCTGCCGCTGAGTATCTACTTACTCAGCTTTATCCTGTGCTTCGATAGCGCGTGGTGGTACAAACGCTCCGTGTTTCTGGGTCTGTTCGCGGTGGCGGTGGGCACGATGGCGTATGCCTTGTCACCGGAGTTTCAGAATAACCCGATTAAGGTGATGATTCCGTTCTTCGCCGCCGGACTGTTCGTGTGCTGTATGGTCTGCCACGGCGAGTTAGCCCGTTTGAAGCCGCATCCGAGCCGCCTGACCTCTTATTATGTGGCGATCGCCTTGGGCGGCGCGCTGGGCGGCGTGTTTGTGGCGCTGATTGCACCGCGTGTGTTTAAAGGATATTACGAGCTGCCGGTGGGGTTGTGGCTGTCCGCGGTGGTGGTCCTGGCAGTGCTGCGCCGCGATAAGGAAAGCGTGCTGGCTGGTTCCTGGCTGCGGCCTTTCCCCCTGGGAGCGGCCGTTCTCGTGCTGGCCCTGACCGGCTTTCTGGGATATGTCGTACACGAACGCGGTAGCGGCGCGCGCATCATGGTGCGCAACTTCTACGGCGGCCTCAAAACCCTGGACGCCATGTCGGACGATGACGAAAGCACGGAACCGGTGCGCCGTCTGATGCACGGCACCATCACCCATGGCGAGCAGTTTCTCAGCGCCAAGATGCGGAACTTTCCGACCACTTACTACGGCGCCAATTCGGGCGTGGGGCGCGCCATCCGCCAGTTCCAGAATGACGGGCCGGTGCGGGTCGGCGTCATCGGTTTGGGCGCGGGAACACTAGCCGCCTACGGACGCTCCGGCGACTATTTCCGATTCTACGAAATCAATCCGCTGGTGCTGCGCCTGGCGAACACGGAGTTCACTTTTCTGAAGAACTGTCCGGCTGCCCACGAAATCGCCCTGGGGGACGCGCGGCTGTCCCTCGAACGCGAAAAACCGCAGAATTTTGATGTCATCGCGGTAGACGCTTTTTCAGGCGACGCCATTCCCGTGCACCTGCTTACGCGCGAAGCGTTCCAGTTGTACTTCCACCACCTGAAGGCGCACGGTGTATTGGCCGTGCATGTATCGAACAAGTACCTGGATCTGGCTCCGGTGGTGAAGCTGGCGGCGGTTTCGATCGGCAAGGATGTGCGGCTGGTGGATACCGAAGACGAAGCCAACGACGTGTTCGGGTCCACCTGGATGCTGGTGACCGCCGATTCGAGTTTCTTCGATAAGCCGTTACTGAAGGGCGCGGCGACCATGGCGCCGCGCGCGGACAAAGTGCGGCTGTGGACCGACGACTACAGCAACCTATTCGTCATCTTAAAGTGAGCGGCCGCGATTCGCTGCGCGGGCAGCGGGTCCAACGATGGTATTCTTTAGACCATTTGCCATCTAGCGGATTGACTCTGATTGGAGTCCGGCCGAGAGGTAACACGGCTTTTTTTACAGGTTGCGACAGAAATCGCGTAGGGCTGCCCTGTAAGTTGTGTGCGCTATGGGTTATTATCTATGTGCAAAGGAGTATGTGATGATCGTATCGGGAAGCCCCAGGCTCCGCCTTCTATTCTTCATATGTCTGGTAATGTTGGCGCCCGCCGCTTTGCCGGGCGCATCCCCGACCCTATCC
>JBEKRJ010000978.1:0-3825 GCA_049518835.1 Solirubrobacteraceae bacterium | reverse complement strand
AGGACTTACGCCTGACGACCAAAAATCGGCACTTGGCTCATAGTTCTAAACAATTACAGGCTTTGGTATTACGCCGGACGACGAATAATCGGCACCGGGCTTCATTCTGTTAGGGATTGGGCCTGGTTCAAAAATGGCCTTTTCAGGGTGACAGTACGGACTTTCTCCGTGCCTTGACGAGCAAGGTTCTCGGTGGTCCGCCTGGGGACGACTCCCTCAGCCGCGGGCGAAGCGCTTGTAGCCGAGCATCTCAAGCCAGTGGGGGTGACCCTGGCCGGTCAAAAGCTCGGTGGGGGTCTTGCCCACGCGTTCGGGGCGATCACTGCGCTCCAGCCGTCGGAGCCGGCTATTGAGGTTCTCCACCAACGAGCTGGCCCGGACCGTCTCCTCGGCCAGCGCGGCGACCGCCAGCTGGGCCGCGTGGAACCGGCCCCGCAGTTGCCCTCGCACGGCTGCTTGCTCGGCCCAGCGGCTCGAGTCGTGCTGGTCGCGCGACAGCGTCCCGAGCAGGCGTCGCGCCAGGTCCACGGGGATCTGCAACTCCTGTCCCAGTCGCTCCAGGTCCTCATCGAGCCGACGTGCGAAGGCGAGTAGGTCATCCCGTTGATTCTGCAGAGCACGGCAGATCGGCTCCAGCCGATGGGGGCATCGCGACGCGCGAGCCCTTAGCTCGGTCACCACGAAGTCATACAGCTCGCGACGGTCGCCGTAACACGGACCGGCAACCGTGAAAATGTCGTGGCGAAGCCAGCCGACCAGCAGGGCGACATCGTCGGCCAGTGCCACGGCGTCGTCGCTGGCGGCGCGGGCTCGGCGCAGTTGCTGCCCCGCGCTGTGTGCCGACTGGGTGCGCCGGCGCTTCCCCGGTCGCCGGAGGCGGTCACGCTTTCGCTCGCGGTCGTCGTTGGTCTCCAAGGCGGCGTACGCGCGGTTTTCCAGGAATCTGACCAGGGCCTCCAGATCACGGATGATGTGGAAGATATCGCCTCGGCAGGGGACGTCCGGCAGGGCCAGGGCCTGGCCGGCGCGGAGGCCGCTGCCGGCGTCGGCGACGGTCGCCTCGGGGTTGAAGCCCTGATCGACCAAGTCGAGCAGGTGGATGCCCCAGGTGTCGGCGTCGCGATGCTCCTCCAGGCTGAGCAAGTAGCAATAGGTCGAGGCCGTGTCGACGCCGACGAGTACCGGCTTACCGGCCTGGAAGATCTCGTCTTGGGCACCGATGCGGACGCCGGCCAAGTCGACGCGGTGGCTGATCGTTCGAGCCGGCTCGACGGCGCTGTGCACGATATTGTGCACCGTGCCCAGCGAGATGGGGTAGTCGAAGAGGTCGCGGAACAGCTCAACGACGGCCCGATACGGGGAATGGCCGACTAACACCATCCCGAGGGCCGCCTGGCGCAACCACGCCTTGGTGACGGGGAGGTGGAACAGGACATCCTCGGTCTTGGGTAGTGGATCGAAGGCGTCGATCAGGGCATCACGGGCGGTGTTGGCCTGCTGGTAGAGGAACTTGCGGCTGACCTCATGCTGCCGGGCCAACTCAGCGACCGGTTCAGCCCCGGCGAGGACTCGGATAGCCAGATCCCGCCGCTGGGTAGGGAGTAACCTCTGAGCCGGCCAGATCCGGAGCTTGGGGAGCGAGTTGAAATCCCATTGCCTGAGCGAGTCCGAGAACGTAGCTTGGGCCTCCATGCCTGTCTCCTTTGTGATGGTGTGGGTTTGAGATCCCCAGCACTAACATGGAGGAGACAGGCATTTTAGAAAACCTCACTTTGCTCGAGTTTGTGTTACCTGCCTTTGAACCAGGTCTAGTTTTGACGTTTCCGACAGAACGCCGATGTGAAAAGTCGGTGTTTTTGCTCAAGCGGCTCGCGAGGCTGTCAAACCATGAGGACCGCCGTGCCAATCGCGGAAAGCTGTCTAGAAACCGGCCAATGGCCGCGCAAGTGGCGCGCAAAACTCTGCATTTGACCCAGATTCTCCTCCTTCGAGGGTCTGGGCCACCTGGACACTCACCCAGGCGCGCAGTTTCTTCGATGCCGCCGCTCGCAGCACGTTCCAGCCGGCCACTTTGTGCAGGATCACACGGAACACACTCCCACGACCTCGCACCTTCAGCCGATCCAAACCCAGCCGATTCTTCAGGCCGCTGTTGGTCGACTCGATGCCCGAACGGCGCGCGTACCGCTCTTTGTACACCGGGGTCTCTTGCTCGCGCCGTCGCCCGGCCAGGCGATGATCCTTGTCGGTGAACGTCATCGTGTAGTGGCGGCCGCCCCAGGTCATGTTGATCGGGCAAGCATCGCGGAACGGACACCCGCTACAGATCTCCGGCGGCATCTCGACTCGGGTCGTGCCCGCTTCCTCGTCGCGCTCGACCACCAGCGGTACGTGCCCCCGCGGGCAGGCCTCTACCTCCCCGGTCCGCTCGTCTACGGCGAAATCGTCCACGGTCAGCGCCTCGGGATCGCTCTTGAGCTCGCCGCCGGGGACCGGCGCCACCAACTCCACACCGCGAGCCTGGGCCGCTTGCACGTTGCCGTCGCCGCCGTAGGCTGTGTCGGCCAGCATCTCCTCCGGCAACAACTTCGCCTTGTCGAGCTGATCGAGCATGGGGACCACCGACCCGCCGTCGGCCTCCGCGGCCGTCTGCGGCAAGGCGCCGGTGATCAACTGCACCTCGTTCTCTGGGCTGCACGTCTCGGCAATCTGCGTCTGATAGCCGGGGCCCTTGCGGCCATCGTAAGTGGCATCGAGGTCCGAGGGGTTCTGCACGCAGTCGCCGCCGGTCTTGGCCTTGACGACGACCTTGTCCTGGCTCAGCTCGCACTGCTGGCCGAAGATCGTGACCAGGGCCTTGTAGCTGGAGCGACCCGTCATATTGGCATGGTCGGCGAAGTGCTCGATGATCCAGTGCAAGTCCTCGGCCGCCTGCTGCCGCGATCGCTGCCGGGCCTCGGCATCCTTGTCCCCGGCGAACAGTTGCGAGTCGGGCGCTTGGTAGCGGAGGCGGAACGCTTCCGGCAGCGCCGTGTACGACTCCGGGGCATGTCGCTTGACCTGGGCCAAGAACCTTTTGATCGCCACGGCCATCAGTTTGGTGCGGCCGAAGCTGGCCATATGGCTGAAGACATGGGTCGAGTCCAGCCGCTGCTGAGAGACGTTGAGTTCCAGCACCTCGGCCAAGCGAGTGGTCACGTCATGGAAGACCTGGGCGGCCAGATCGTCGTCGCGGAACAGCTTCTGGTAGCGTTCGATGGTGCGTGTACAGACACTGGCGCCGGGCTCGAGGTTGAGAGCGTACTGTACGTCGACGCGAAAGATATAAGCCTCAACGGCCTCCTGGGCGGTCCAGTCGAAGAAGTCGGCCAAGAAGACCAGGCCGGCCATCGAATACAGTTCCTTGGTGGGGGCGCCCAATGCCTGGCTGAAATTCTGCGCCAGCTCGTCGACCGGCATGACTTCCAGGAGGACGTGTCGAAAGACTCCCTGCCAACCCGAGCCGATGATCCGTCGGCCCGCGGGGGGGATCATGCCCTCGAAGGGGTCGAAGAGGCGGTTTTGTCGCGGGTCGTTCGTGTGGATCATGATTGGCGCAACTCCTTACTCAAGATATGGTTAAGTATACAGTTGCGTCCGATGAAGTCAAGAGAAAAATGATCATAAAATCTGATTTATCAATAAGTTGCGCCGAAATCCGAGCCCAGTGGACTTTTGTCGGAAACGTCAGGATTGCACCAGCCGAGACTTCTCGCTGTTTTCCGTCAAGGAATGGCAGTATTGATGGCCGTTTTGATTGCAGGACGTGCGTTGCCGAAGCTCCAT
>JBEKRJ010000977.1:0-3329 GCA_049518835.1 Solirubrobacteraceae bacterium | reverse complement strand
GGCGCCAGCGCGAGATCTCCCGCTCGCGGCGCAGCTCGACTGTCGCCAGCCAGATCGCCGGCACCAGATCGCGGAATGACAGCTCGGCCAGCACCCGCGCGTCGATCTTGTCGGTCTTGCACGCCAGCGGCGCCAGCCCCTTGACCTTCTGCGCGTCGGCAACGAGCACCTCCCAACCATCAGACACGAGCTCGTCGTGGACGAACCGCGCACCCTTCATCGACTCAACGACCCCGCGCACCGGCTCACCGTAGACCGCCAGGCGCCGCGCCAGGCCGTGGAGCCCGTCGCAGTCAGCCGGCGCGCAAAACCGGGCAACAAGCTCGCCCTCACCCGAGATCAGGCACACATCAACGCGTTTGCGGCTCAAGTCCAACCCGACATGCAGCATCCATCCTCCCCTCGCAAGCAGGATCCAGCCCCCCGACGCCGTAACGTCAGCCAAGGTCGGGTCCTTCGGTGTTCGGATACGCTCGGCACCGCGGATAGCACCCGCGGGGCCTTATGACTACGCTGTTCGACTTGGAGGACCCGACCTCCTGCACCGCGGCTCGCGATTCAGAGCCCGCGGCCGGGTGGGCCAGGGCCTCCTTCATCGCAGTTGATTGCATAAGCGCCACTGGAGCCGTCCGCGTCTCGAAAGCGAAAGGGTCGGGCGGGGCCGGGGCCGGGGCCGGCGTGCCGGGTCGACCAATCCGGCCGAGGCGGCTGCGGTCGGTCCCCGCTTCTTGCGCCCGAACACGTTGGTCTCGGTTGCGTCCAGATCGAAGGTCACATCCTCGCCCTGTGGCGCCCAGGGCCTGTGTTGCGGGCGTTCGGCCCCTCAGATGCGCTTCCGTGCGGCCTGGGACACCAGGTGAGCGCAGTTGGCGTCAGGACCCAATAGTGGTTGCCGCGCTTATCCTTGTGAGCGGGCCACTTTACTGTACCAGCTCATCCGGCGGGCCGCTTCACGCTGCCCGATTGCGAGTGGTGCACGCCCGCCGAGCGAGGCTTACACCGGGACTCGCGACCACGACGATGCCCCGGACCCCCTACTCGACCGTATGAGGCTCGCTGTGTGTCACGAACGCTGAGGGAGGAGTCGTGTAGATAGACCCCCCATAGGCGGAGCTGTGCAAGAGATGGAGGATCGTCGGCCCTCCGGCGTCGGCCCTGCGGGGGCAGGCGCTAAACCACCGGATGCTGCGTTAGCTGAAGACTGTCGTGGTGAGCGATCCGGAAAAGGCCGGGCTTGACCCGGTCAGGTGGGGACCAGTTGTGAACACGAACGCAGGAGGTTGGACGGTTGGTAGATGGTGGTCCCGCTTACTGCGGTGCTGTAGAAGCGATGGAGGTTGTTGGCCCTCCGGAGTCGCCCTGCGTGGGGGAGGCTTCAAACCACCCACAGGTGCATTGGCTGAAGACCGTTGTGTCGAACGTCGTGGGAAAAGGCGCGGCTCGATCGCGTCAGGTGTGGGTCGAGAAGATGAGCGATGGGCGCGAGCCCTCTGCCGTTTATGTGTCGAAACACCATCAGTCGACGTCAAAACCAGGGCCACTGGTCCGTCCTGGGATGAGCCTGGGGGGCACCCGTTTACTGCCCGGGCGGCGTCCGGCATACAGGCAGCATGATCTCGACCGAGGCGCTTCTATGGAACGTGTGAAGGCGTGCCCGGACACCGCCGCGGTGCCTTCCGTGGCGAGAGGGAGACCTCCAAGCGGCAGAATCCGCGAGGAGCAGAGTACCGTCGCCGGGCGCGCCGGCGGACCCGCTCGTAGTAGCCGTGAAGCTCGCGCGTATCGCAGCGTGGGTGGAGCCAAGGGGCGGGGTCATCCAGGCGCACGGGCGCGGCCAACCGAAAGGGATGAGCCGCGTGCGTGAGCCGAAGCCGAAGGGCAAGTCGTACGACATCCCCAAGCGATTGTTGTGGGATGCGTGGTTGAAGGTCAAGGATAAGGGCGGAGCGGCCGGGGCCGACGGCGTCACGATCGCGCAGTTCGAGGAGGACCTTTCGGGGAACCTCTACCGGCTGTGGAATCGGATGTCGTCGGGGTCGTATTTCCCCGGGCCGGTCCGGGCAGTGGAGATCCCCAAGAAGGGCAAGAAGGGCGGGGTGAGGGTGCTCGGCATACCGAACGTCGTCGACCGGGTCGCGCAAACGGCCGCGGCGATGGCGCTGGAGCCCAATGTGGAGCCAATTTTCCACGAGGACTCCTACGGCTATCGTCCCGGGCGAGCGCCCGTGGACGCGGTCGCGGTCTGCCGAGAGCGGTGTTTTAAGAACGACTGGGTTGTCGATCTCGACATTCGGGCGTTCTTTGACTCCGTTCCATGGGACCTCATGCTGAAGGCAGTCAGGCACCACACCGACCAGAAATGGCTCGTGCTGTACGTGGAGCGCTGGCTGAAGGCCCCGATGCGCAGGCCCGATGGAACCCTGGCCCCGAGGGTCAAGGGCACGCCGCAAGGCAGCCCGATCTCCCCCTGCCTCGCCAACTTGTTTCTGCACTATGGGCTCGATGCCTGGATGCAACGGACGTTCCCGAGCATCCAGTTCGAGCGCTTTGCAGACGATGCGGTGATCCATTGCGTCAGCGCCCCCCAAGCCCGCTTTGTGCGGGACGCGGTCGCGCGTCGGCTCGTCGAGGTCGGGTTGGAGTTGCACCCGGACAAGACGCGGATCGTGTACTGCAAGGACAGCAGACGTCGGGGAACGTACGAGCACGTCTCGTTCACGTTCTGCGGCTACACGTTTCGGCCCCGGAAGACGCGAAACCAACGCACGGGAGAAGTCTTCACGGGCTTTCTCCCGGCGGTGTCCCCGGAGAAGCTGACGGCGATGAGCCGCCGAGTCGCAGGCTGGCGGCTGCATCGGCGCACGACTCTTGACCTCAACGACCTCGCACCGGGAATCAACCTCGTGCTGCGCGGTTGGCTCGGATACTTCACCGCGTTCTACTCGACCGCGGTGCGCCCACTCTGCCAGCGCATCGATCACCATCTGGTGCGTTGGGCGCGGCGGAAGTACAAACGACTGGCACGCAGTGACAAGAGGGCCCGGGCATGGCTGCGGGGCGTACGTGAACGTACCCCAGAACTGTTCGTGCACTGGAGATACTGCAGTGCCTTGTCCTGAACGCCGGATGGCACGAGCCGTATGAGCCGAGAGGCTCACGTGCGGATCTGTGGGGGCCGGAGGGTGAGATTCCCTCCGGCTACCCGGCGAAGACGTCCCAGAAGCGCTCGGCCCGGGAAGTCCCGGGGCGGGTGTCGCCGTTGAAGCGTCGAAAACCTTAGATGGCATCGAAATCGAGGTCCTGGTTCTTCCCTCGAGATAGAGCTTGGC
>JBEKRJ010000976.1:0-3841 GCA_049518835.1 Solirubrobacteraceae bacterium | reverse complement strand
GGCTCTGCCGCCGGCTGAACCTCCTGGTAGGCCACCCCGTCCACCTCCGGGAAGCGCGTCCGAAGCACCTCGTGCCGGCGCATGATCTCCCCCACCGCCGACCGCAGCGCACCCTCGTCCAGCTCCCCCCGCAGTTGCAAAGAAGCATGGATGTTGTAAGCCGCATCGCCCATGGCCAGCTTGTCGACGAACCACAGCCGCTGCTGCGCGTAGGAGAGCGGCAGCGGCGAAGTGCGCTCCGCGCGGCGGAAGGCCGGGGCCGGCTGCGTGTCTGGTCCGGCGGCGCGAAGAGCGGCAGCCATCTGGCGGACCGAAGGCCCTTCGAAAAGCAGCTTGACCGGCAGAGCCGCGCCCATCGTCGTGCGGATGCGGGAGATGACCTGGGTGGCGAGCAGGGAGTGGCCCCCGAGCTGGAAGAAGTTGTCCTCGATGCCGATGCGCTCCACCTGCAGGACTTCGGCCCAGATCCCGCACAGGATCTCCTCTTCGGCGGTGCGGGGCGGCACGTAGCCCGCCTGCTCGAAGCCCGGCTCGGGAAGCTGCTTGCGGTCGACCTTGCCGCTGGGCGCCAGGGGCAGGGCCTCCATCTGGACGAAGGCCGACGGCACCATGTAGTCCGGCAGCCGCTGGCGCAGATACCCGCGCAGCGCCTCGATGTCGAGGGTCTTCTGTCCGCCGGGGACGAGGTAGGCGGCGAGGCGTTTTTCGCCGCGCGCGTCCTGGCGGGCAAGCACCACCGCCTGGTGGACGTCGGGGTGCTCGGCCAGCACCGCCTCGATCTCCCCGGGCTCGATGCGGTAGCCGCGCACCTTCACCTGCTCGTCGGCCCGGCCCAGGTACTCCAGGTTGCCGTCCGCCCGCCACCGCACACGGTCTCCCGTGCGGTACAGCCGCTCGCCCGCGCCGCCGCTGAGATTGTCCGGCACGAACCGCTCCGCGGTCAGATCGGGACGGTTGCTGTAGCCGCGCGCCACCCCGGCTCCGCCCACATAAAGCTCCCCCACCGCTCCTGTCGGCACGGGACGCTGCCAGGCGTCCAGAACATACAGCCGCGTGTTCCCGATCGGATGCCCGATCGGGACCGCGCCACGCGCTGCCTCCTGTGCCGCGACTTCATAGATGCAGCAGCCAACCACGGTTTCGGTGGGACCATATTCGTTGATAATGCGGATGCCAGTCTCCATCTGGCGCCACGGCGCCAGGCTCTCATAAAGAAGGGCTTCTCCGCCGATCACAAAGGCTCGTATTCCGCACTCGGTTCTCTCCATGGCCTGAAGGTGCGCCGGGGTTAGCTTCAGTACCCGGTCCGCAGCCGGCGCTTTGAGGAGCTGATTCAGACCTTCCGCTCCGGGCATCTCCGGAGCAAGCTCCACATGCCCTCCCGCTACAAGCGGGACCCACAGACTGGTCACCGTCAGGTCGAAGCTCAAGGATGTGTGAAGTGGCGTAACGGCGGTTGCGCCTTCATACTCGTTGCTGGCCCACTGAAGATAGTTGGCCAGTTGCGCATGCTCGACCATGACGCCTTTGGGCCTGCCGGTGGAACCGGAGGTGTAGATGATGTAGGCCAGGTTGCGGGGATGGACCTCGGTGGAGAGGTTGTCGGCGCTGTGCAGATGGATGCTGTGGCGATCGTCGTCGTCGGGGACGACGGTCTGGACCATGAGGTTGGGAAGGGCGCCGCGGAGAGCGGCGGAGGTGATCAGCACGGGAGCCTGGGCGTCTTCGAGCATGTAGCCGAGCCGCTCGGGCGGGTTGGCCGGGTCGAGCGGGACATAGGCGCCGCCGGCCTTGAGGATGGCGAGCAGGGCGGCGACGAGATCGAGGCCGCGCTCCATGCAGATGGCGACCCGGACCTCGGGGCCGACGCCGATGCCGGCGAGATGGCGGGCGAGGCGGTTGGCACGCTGGTTGAGCTGGCGGTAGGTGAGCCGCTGCTCTTGGTGCACCACGGCGACCGCGTCGGGGGTGCGCCGCACCTGCTCCTCGAACAGCTCGTGGACGCACCTGTCGAGGGGATAGGCGCGCTCGGTCCGGTTCCACTCCTCCAGCACCCGCCGCCGCTCCTCCCCGCCCAGCAGCTCGATCTCCCCGATCCGCTGCCCCGCGTCCCGCACCGCTTCCTCCAGCACGCGAACATAGTGCTCCGCCAGCCGCTGCACCGTGCTTCTGTCGAACAACTCGGCAGCGTAGCTGACCTCAGCCCTGAGCTGGCCCTCATCCTCTTCGAGCGTGACCGTCACATCGAACTTCGCAGGCTCCTCCTCGCTCTGTGCCAGATCGCGCACCTCGATTCCGGACAGGGAGGCCCGCTGTCCGGGCGCGTTCTGCAACGCAAGCATGGTCTGGAACAGTGGCGTCCGGCTGAGGTCGCGCGCGGGGGAGAGCTCTTCGACGAGCTTCTCGAAGGGGACGTCCTGATGGGCGTAGGCGCCCAGGGTCGCCTCCCGCACCTGCGCCAGCAGCTCGCGGAAGCTCCACCCCGGCTGCATCCTCGTGCGCAGCACAAGGGTGTTGACGAAGAAGCCGATCAGAGGCTCCGTCTCGACGTGGTTGCGGTTGGCGATCGGCGTGCCGACGGCGATGTCCTGCTGCCCGCTGTACCTGTGGAGCAGGAGCTGGAAGGCGGCCAGCAGGAGCATGAACAGCGTGACGCCTTCCCGCTGGCTGAGCTCGTGCAGGCTCGCGGTCAGAGCGGCGTCCAGCTGGAAGTCTATCCTGCCTCCGCGATGGGTCGGGACCCTGGGCCGGGGCCTGTCGGTGGGCAGCTCGAGCACCTCGAGGCCGTCCAGCTGCTGCCGCCAGTAATCGATCTGCCGCTGCAGCACCTCTCCCTGCAGCCACTCCCTCTGCCAGACGGCGAAGTCCCCGTACTGCAGCGCGAGCTCGGGAAGCGGCGAGGGCAGCCCCTGGCGGCAGGCATCGTAGAGCAGCCCGAACTCGCGGACCAGGATGCCCATCGACCAGCCGTCGCTCACGATGTGGTGCATGGTCACGGCCAGCACATGCTCCTGCGCGGCAAGGCGCATCAGCCGCAGCCGCAGCAGCGGCCCGGTGCGCAGGTGGCTCTGCCGCCGGCTGAACCTCCTGGTAGGCCACCCCGTCCACCTCCGGGAAGCGCGTCCGAAGCACCTCGTGCCGGCGCATGATCTCCCCCACCGCCGACCGCAGCGCACCCTCGTCCAGTTCCCCCCGCAGCTCAACCGCCAGCGGAATGTTATAGATGGCGCTCCCTGGCTCGAGCTTGTCGACGAACCACAGCCGCTGCTGCGCGTAGGAGAGCGGCAGCGGCGAAGTGCGCTCCGCGCGGCGGAAGGCCGGGACCGAGATTTCTGAGCCCTCGCGCTTCAGCCGGTCTATCTCGAAGCCTAAACTTCGGACAGTTGAATGCTCAAAAACCAATCTAAGTGGTATGTCCACATTGAAGATCGCGCGGAGGCTTGCCAGCATCTGCATAACCTGCAACGAGTGGCCTCCAAGCCTAAAGAAATCATCATCGGGCAAGATGGGTTTCTGTAGCAGATTTGCCCAGACGCCACACAAGAGTTCTTCGGTGGGTGTAGAAGTCTTTGGGGTGTCCGAGAGCTGCGCCTGCTCCAAGATGAGATCCTGCAAGGCTCTGCGGTCTATCTTTCCACCCGCGGTTAATGGTAGCTTCTCCAACTGGTGGATGGAACTGGGAATCATGTAACTGGGCAACTGAGTTGAAAGCCACTCATACAGCTCATCGGTTGAAGTCCCGTTCTCAGTCACTACATATGCGGAAAGCTCAATTTCTGCGGGTTCCGTTTGCCTTTCGATTACTGCACACTGCTGCACGAATCTGTGCCGGGCTAAAGTA
>JBEKRJ010000975.1:0-3271 GCA_049518835.1 Solirubrobacteraceae bacterium | reverse complement strand
AAGAACGGTCAGGGCGCTCTGCTGGCGGCGGATGGCGGCGGTCTCCGCGCCGCTCAAGCGTTCGTGTTCGGCGTGCTCCGCGGCAGCTTCCGATTTCTTACCCAGGCGCTCGTAGATCCGCGCGAGATGGTAATGCAAATCGGCGTTCTGGGAATTCAGATCGATGGCGCGGCGATACTCACCGGAAGACGCTTCGAAATCGTGACGCCGCTCGAGCAGCAGGGCCAATTCGTAATGCGATTCCCAGAACTTACTATTCAGCGCGATGGATTTGCGTAGCAATGGCTCGACCTGTCGCGGATCGGCGGCCGAAGCAGACAGGGCCTTGGCATAGAGAAACGGGGCCAAATAGTTTTCGGGTTGAGATTTGAGGAAGGCCCCGTAGCTGGCGGTGACTTGCGGCAGGCGGTCTTCGACCTGGTCGAGCATGCGGCCCAGAAACACGTACGGCTGCTCGGCCTGGGGGGCGAACTGGATGGTTCGCAGGAAGCAATCGGCGGCATCAGCGAAGCGGCGCAGGCCATAATCCGCGACACCGAGCGCCAGCTCCAATTGGGCGCTCTTCGCAAACACCTTCCGGCCATCCTCAAAGATCTGAACGGCGGCCGCCGGATTGTTGTGGCGGAGGTAGAGGCGGCCGAGGTCGAAGTAGTAAGACTCCTCATAGCGGTTCAACTGAATGGCTGACTGCATCTCCGCAGCGGCTTTTTCGGGCTGGCCGGCGAGGTCGTAAGCCTGGCCAAGCAGATCGTGCAGGCTGTCGCGATCGCCCTGGAGTAACGCTTTGCGGGCCAGATCGATGGCCGGCTTGGGCTGTCCGGCCTGCAGATAGAGGTTGGCCGCGCGTGGGAGCGCATCCGGATCGCGCGGCGCATTTTCGGCGTAGCGGGCTTCGAGCGGAGCGGCCTTGGCCGGTTCGGCAGTCTCGCTATAGAAGTAGGCCAGGCCGTGCAGGACGACTGGGTTGTTGGGGGCGGCGGATTGCGCCCTGGCGGCGGCGGCGTGCGCTTGATCCGGCAGACGGAGGCGCCAGTAGGTTTGCGCCAATCCCAGGAGCGCCTGCGGATTTTGGGGCTGGATGGCGGAAGCCTCTTCGAGGCGGGCGCGGGCCAACTGCAGGTTGTTGCTTTGGAGCGCTTCCAGTCCGGCCCTGAGGGCGGTGTCGAACGAAGATGGGTTGGCCCAGAAGAGCAGGAGGAGCATCCACATGGATTTTGCTGTTTTTATCATAGCTGGGCCGAAAATACCCCCATTTGCGCACAGCCAATACCCCCAAAAGTTTGGCTTCGTTCGGCGATTGCCCTTCCCGGGAGCACGAAGCAGCTTGTTTTGTTGTGCGTTTTTGTGCATTTTTGTGCATTTTTGGGCTGCTCGTGAAAATCTGTCGAAATTCTCGACCGGTTCACGCGAGGTTTTGTGGTGGATGGCATCAACAGCATCATCAGAGCACGAGGCCGGGGAGCGGCAGCGACGGGGTGCTTGTAAATCATTGCGGGATAGGGAAGTACCGCGGCATGGCTGGCTGTGATCCGGAGTTCCGGAGCGCCCAGGTCCGCGTGCCGCGATGTGCTTAAACTCGTAGTGGATCATGAGCTCGGATCTACAATCCGTGCTGGATACGCTACGCGCCCACGAGGCCGATTTGCGGCGCCTCGGAGCAGCACACGTGGCGGTGTTCGGCTCAGTGGCACCAGGCGAAGCTCGCACCGAGAGTGACATCGATGTGCTCGTCGAACTCGACGAGGAACGCCCCATGGGCATTTTTGAGCACGCCAGATTGAAAATCTACATCAACGACCTGCTGAACGGCGCCAGTGACGTCGTCAACCGGCGCATGCCGAAGCCTTTTGCTGCGCGCCAGCATTTTGGGCGATACGGTGCATGCGTTCTAACCCTTAGGCGGGCACCACAATGGTGTAGTCGTGGTGGGCGGAGGCCGCGGAAAACGGGATCTCGGTTTCGCGTTCGCGGCGCGCCTCTATTAGTTTTCGCGCCACATCGCGCGCGACGTCTAGGGTCTCGGCAACTGTCCGCCCTTGCGCAACCAAACCGGGCAATTCGCCAGAGGTGGCCAACCAAACGCCCTCCGGCAATTCCTCGATTTGGACGGTGATGGCGAATTCCGTGTCACTACGATTCTACAGCGGCAATCAGCGTCGGATAGCACGTTGTGCGTAAAATGGTTTCCAGTGTTTCGATTCGCGATCGGAGCGGCGGCGATGCTGGCTGCCTTCCTCCTGCTGGGCGCACCCGAGGTCGAAGTCCATTTCGTGGATGTGGCGGCGAGCGCCGGGCTCACTATTCCCACTACTTTCGGCGGCCCCACCAAGAAAGACTACATCCTCGAAACCACCGGAACGGGCGTGGCGATTTTTGATTTCGATGGCGACGGGCGCAACGACATTTTCGTGGTGAACGGCACGACGCTCGACCGAAGCAAATCACAGCCTCCGCTCACGTCGCAGTTGTATCACAACGACGGGAACGGACATTTCACCGAAATGGGGCGGCAGGCGGGGATCACGCAGGAAGGCTGGGGACAGGGCGTGTGCGTGGCGGACTACGACAACGACGGCCATCCCGACATGCTGGTCACTTACTACGGCCACAATATTCTGTATCACAACTTGGGCAACGGTAAGTTCGAAGACGTCACCGCGGCGGCCAAGTTGCCCACCAGCGGCACGCGCTGGGGCACGGGCTGCGCTTTCGTGGACTATGATCGGGACGGTTACGTAGACCTGTTCGTTTCGAATTACGTGGATCTGGATTTGAATAACACGCCGCGCGCGGGCGCCAATCCGAACTGCTTCTGGAAGGGTCTGCCGGTAATGTGCGGGCCGAGCGGCTTGCCCCTGGGACACAATGCGCTGTTCCACAACAACCGCGACGGCACGTTCACGGATGTCTCCGAACAGGCGGGAATCCTGAAGCCCGGCGGGCGCTATGGACTGGGCGTGGTGGCCGCGGATTTCGATAACGACGGATGGCCGGATATTTATGTGGCGTGCGACATGACGCCGAGCCTGCTTTATCACAATCGCGGCGACGGCACGTTCGAGGAGCGCGGCGTGGAGTCCGGCGTGGCGTACAACTTCGACGGACATTTGCAGGCCGGGATGGGCGTGGCGGCGGCGGACTACGACGGCAACGGGTTCCTGGATATTGCGAAGTCGAATTTCTCGGGGGATCTGCCGTCGCTGTATGAAAACGACGGCGGGTTGTATTTCAACGACGTGGCGCAGCCGGCGGGGTTGGGGAAGCACGAATT
>JBEKRJ010000974.1:0-2636 GCA_049518835.1 Solirubrobacteraceae bacterium | reverse complement strand
CACGTCTATCTGGCGAAGTGGTGCATGTGATGCATGATCGCGCAACTGATGTGGCCGAGTACAAACCAGAATATTGCTTGCAGAACTTTCGATGCCGTCGCACTCATGGCATTCCACAATGCCATAGTCTGGATAGTAAGAAGAGTCGGTCAAAAGGACCGCGCGGCACGCCGTGATCAATAAGCCTTGCCCGCCTGAGCCCAGA
Organism: Solirubrobacteraceae bacterium; assembly: GCA_049518835.1. GTDB lineage: Bacteria > Actinomycetota > Thermoleophilia > Solirubrobacterales > Solirubrobacteraceae > Palsa-465. The sequence continues at coordinate 2,431 of JBEKRJ010000974.1, read as the reverse complement.
CTGCTGCTGCGGTTACGTGGGCTCGGGCAGCCTCCAGCCGCGATTTCTCCGCCAGCAGTCGCACTTGCAAGTCGGGGAGAAAACGCTTCAACGCTTCGAGATTTCGGCGATACTCGAGAGCTTCATCGTCGAATGCCGCACTGGATTCGCGATCAGCGCGCGACTGTTGCACGCATTCGGAAGCCCGTAAGAGATGGCTCAAGAGATCAGAGAAGTCGTGCGGCTTGATGCTTGAGCAGTGCCTGCGTTCGGGACGGAGCCGGAGCAAGGCGGAGCGCAGGTTGCGATTCACCTCGCGGAGGATTTCGATTAATTGCGCGTCCGGCGGCATTACCCGCTCCAGTCGACGCGTGCCCGATTGGAATCGGTGTCGGAACCGGCCTCGCCAGAACGAAAGGCTTGGTCAATGCCGGAAGTGGACGGGTGCTGAGCGAGTTCAACCTGAATCCAGGCTTCACGCACCGTCAACAGGTCGGTGATGACCTGGGTAGCGGCGCGCTGAGTAGGATGGAATTGTACATACACAATATTCTGGCGAAGCGCGTTGTAAAAGTCATCGAGATCCTGGGCAACCTTGCCCCCATGGGCGAAGTCGAGGGTGGATTGCAGATGCCCAATGACAAGAATAGTGTGCCGGATGCGGTCAGTGCGGCGCGGGATGTCGTTCGCCTCGATGGCGAGGGCGACTTGACGCATGTCCTCGATCATCTGCTCGTAAAGCCGCACCACCAGCGCGACCGGGTTGGCGCCCCGAACCGAGGCTTCGCGATAGGATTGCTGAATATTCATGATCGTGGGTCCCTTTTTGCCGAGAATCGTCTGCCTGGAATCGCTTAGCTGCTGCTACTGGCGCTCGTCGTGTTGTCGGTATTTCCCGATCCGCTGACGCTTTCCCCGGAGGCGGGAGTGGTGTTGGTGCTTGGAAGCTGGCCCGTGGCGGTACTGCTGCTGTTAAGAGACTCCAGCGCCGTTGTGACTTCCAACAGGGTGAAGGGATACTCTTCGAGCGACGAGTTGACGGCCTCGAACTGCTGATCCAACTGAACCTTTTGGGCCGCCAACTGCGTCTGGAAGCTGGTGATTTCGTTCGTAAGGGCGGTTTGCTGGCTGGTGTTCGAAGCGAGGTCCTGGTTCAGGACGCCGGTCGACGGATCCGTCAGACTGTTGAGAGCGGTGCTCAAGTTGTCGGCGAAGCCGGTGGAATTAGAGTTGGTGAAGAAATTCAACACTCCATTGAGGTTCGCGTTCAGCACGTCGGGGAAGGCGGGGGCATACTCGGTTGGGGTATCGATCAGCGTTTGGTTCACGGTCAGAGTTCCATCGCTGTTGGTGATGATTCCGAGCGAAGCCAGGCTGGTCAGACCGTTGCTGACCGAGGTCGGGTCAGTGGTCGCGTAGGTTACGTCGGTTGCCAGGCTGGATTGCAGGGTCCGCAGGTAATTATCGGCGCCCAGCGGCCCTTCGTTGCCAGTCGCGGCGTTGACCGTGAACTGAGTGTTGATATCGCCGATGACGGTGTTGTATTCGGTAACAAAATTGTTGATCGAGTTGGAAATGGCGGTCGTGTCCGGGCCGACCGTCAAAGTTACAGGCGTTGCGGGATCGGCGCTGACTAGGTTCAGTGTCACGTCGGGGATGGCGCCGGTCACGGTGTTAGTTGAGCTGGCGTAGGGAATTCCGTTGATCGTGATATCAGCGTTGGTTCCACCGACGGGCGGTTCAAACGTCAGGCTGGTCGTGTTGCTGCCGCTTGCCGATGCAATGGAGAGTGCGCCGTCGCTGCCCGTCGCCTGACTATAGATGGCGAGACGCGCGCCGGTGGCGTCGGTAATCACGCTGGCCGTGATGCCCCATTTGTTGGCAGCGCTCTGTGTATTGATCGAATTGGCGAGCGTGGTCAGCGTGTCGTTGACACCGGCCGTGATGGCGATGTCCGCCGCTGTGCCGTCCGTGCCACCAATCAGCAGATTGAGCTCTCCAGTGGTTTGCCCGCTGGGTAGAATCGAGGTCGTCGCATTTGCGACTTGATCGGTATAGAGGGTTCCCGTGGTCGCCAGACCGTTCACCACAATGGTGTAGTTGGCGGGCGTGGCCCCGCTCTCCGCCGTCCCTGTCAAAATCGCCGATTCCGATGAGTTGGCTGTGAGTTGCCCAAGCGCTCCATTCGAAAGCCCTTGCACTGCGCTGGCCAGATTGGAGAGGTCAGTATTAATGGTGCCGATGGCGGTTGCCTGAGTTTGCAGAGTGGTGACATCCCCCTGCCACGCTGTCAGTTGCCCGCTCTGTGCAGCCTGAATCTCGGACACAACGGAATTTACGTTAATGCCGTTTCCACTCAACAAACTCGCCGCGTTAAAACTAATCCCCATGAGCTTTTACTCCTTCGCTTACACTTGCTGCCGTGTCGGCGCTGGCGCGTAGTTTCGCCGCG
>JBEKRJ010000973.1:0-3140 GCA_049518835.1 Solirubrobacteraceae bacterium | reverse complement strand
TTTCGCGCCGAACACACCGTCCAGGGACTGAAGATCCCGGATGCGGATCTGGTGCTGCTGGGTAATGTCCGACCTCACGGCCTGGTAGCGAAACTCATCGGGCCGGACGCTCCCGATCCGTACGAGCTGTTCCCATTTCGGGTTGAGGAACGCGGAATCGGCAAGTTCCAAGATGACGGCATGCCCGGGATGCGCGCCAAACTGGCGGCATTCGAGGATTACACGGTTCCCTCGGACTCCAAAATCGAATACCTGGTCTACGCCCTTCTGACAAGGCTCAAGGGACCCCTGCCGAACCGCGTCTCGACAATCATCGCCGCGCACCATACCGCGGCTTTTAAGGGGGTTGCAGCCTGCCTGCAATGCGACGAAAGCATGTCGCGGTTGGCTGCTGCGCTTGGAGTTCCGATGGGAGGTCCGTTTCCCGAGCAGTTTCAAGTACTGTTCGCCATCCGGATCACGCGTCAGGAGGAAGAATCGGTCGGCGACCCACCGGTGGCGGTCATCGTCGACAAACACATGCTTTGGGGTGGGCGCGGTCATACACCTCCATCAAATCGGTGAGGGAAACCTGAGTATACTTCTGGGTGGTGGAAAGCCGCGCGTGACCGAGCAATTCCTGGATCGCGCGCAGGTCGGCGCCATCCGCCAGAAGGTGCGTGGCGTACGCGTGCCGGAAACTATGGGGATGGATGGAAGAGTCGCCGTTTACCAGCACGCCGTAAAGCTTGACGATCCCGGCCACACCGCGCGGCGTCAAGCGGCCTCCGCGATGATTCAGAAACACGGCCTGTGGTCCGGTTGTGGCTGGGCGCTCGGCGAGATACCGGTCCAGGGCTTCGGCGGCCTTGGAGGCGAACGGCACCTGGCGCTCCTTCTTGCCTTTACCTCGCACGCGGATCCAACGCTCGGCGCGGTCGATATCTTCCAGGTTGAGCCCCACCAGCTCGCTGACGCGAATGCCGCAGCCGTAGAGAAATTCGAATATGGCGCGGTCGCGAGCGGGATGCGGACGCTCGAACTTGTCCGCCGCCACCGTATCGATGAGGCCGTTGACCTGCTCCGCGGTCATTACGTCGGGGAGGCGCTTGGGGGCTTTCGGCGTGCGCACCAGGCGCGCCGGATTCATGGCGATCAGGCCTTCGCGCGAGAGAAAGCGGAATAGCCCACGCACCGCCGCCAGTTTGCGCCGAATGGAAACGGCGCTCAGGTTGTGGGCGTACAGATCGGCCATCCACTCGCGAATTTCCAGCACGTGCAACCCGGCCAGAGGTGGCGGCTCACTACCGGGCGGCGTGAAGTAGTCCAGGAATTGCCGCAGATCGCCGCCATAAGCTTCCAGCGTGTGGGGCGATACTTGGGCGCGCGCCAGTTCCGCCAGATAGCGGTCGATTTGAAGCTGCAGATCGGACACCGGACTTAGTGGTAGAAACCCTCCGGTTGGTTCTCCGTGACGGTGTAGTCGGCCGGCGGGCGGAACAGGTTGGGGTCCGGCTCGGCGCGGCTGATGTTGACCAGCTTAACGATGGTGTCGCCGTTGCGCGGATCGGTCCGTTTCGTGAGCACGGTTACTTTCAGTTCCGGCGAGAGCCATCGTTCGTTGACCGTGGAGAAGGGCCGGTCGTTGCCCCACATCGATCCCACGGGCCAGGTGGTGGTCTGCCGGGTACCCTCCACCATCAGCCCTTCCATGGTTTGCGGGTCGAGCTTTTCGGAGGTCGTCTCGGGAGCCTGTTCGGCTGGCATCTCGCGCCGTCCGATAGCCGGCGGGGGTGGTTGCGGCGGTGGCACGGGGCGTGCACTTCCGGAGCCACGCGGTTCCGGCGTCGTCGCGCTCTGCCTCGTAGCGGTCTTGTCCTGGACATTGAGTACGTAGTGGACCTGCGCGACCGGATCGGAAATCTCGATCCACATCGGTGCATCTGAGGCGCGAGGCCCAGCCATAGCCATCGGCCGCTCGGTGCGTGTCCGGCCTAGCGAATCGCGGTACTTCTTTGTGGTGCTTGTCGTGGAAAGGTGCGTCCCATCCGCCAGGGTCTGCACCCGTTCGACGACTTCGTCGGCGGAGTAGGGTGCTCCGGTAACTGGCTGCCCGCCAAATTCTGTGACCGGTCCCATCGTTGCCGACCATCCCGCTTGCGGTGCGCGAAACGCCGGCTGTGCATCTTGTGCGAATGTAGCGACTGCCAAGGCTGTCGGCAGGATGAGAAGCCAAACGCGGTGGTTCATACTAATTCTCTCCGCGATCGTCGCTCTTCACGACATAATCGGCCGGTGGCTGGAACAAGCTGGGATCCGGCTCCGTGCGGCTGATTTTAGTCAGCTTGCGGGTGATGTCGGGGATTTGCGGACCGCTCAGCTTGGAGAGCACGTCAATGCGCAGCTCCGGCGACCTCCAGGCTTCGGAGATTTGAGTGACGGGGCGATCATTTCCCATGTGCGATCCCGCCGGCCACGTCGTAGTGTGCCGCCTGCCCTGCACAACCAGACCTTCGATGATCTGGGTACCGAGATTTTTTTTGGTATGTGTGGGGCGATTGGCTTCCTGGACTTCGGACTGTGCCATGCGCGCCGGAGCGCTCGACGAAGCTTGGCCACCGGTCTCGCCGGCTTGTTGCATCGGCAAACCTTGGCGCGGCGAGAGAATAAACTTATGCACAACCTTTTGTTGGGTGTTGAAGGTGTAACGCACGCGCGCCACGGGATCGAATATTTCAATCCTGACGGTGGGATCCCCGGCGTCCGCCGCAACATCCATGTTTATCTCGGTACGCGTCCGGCCCTCCGAATCGCGATAGATTTTGCCTGTGGTTGTGTGCGTGAGGTGCGTTCCATCCGCTAAAGTCCGAACGCGCTCAGTCACGTCGTCCGCGGAATAGGGTGCTCCAGTGACTGCGCCGGGGATTTCCTGCGCGAAAGCCGCCGTTCCCAATATCGTCACGAAAGCAGGCGCCCAAATCCGAACATTCATACGGGGCCTCCTGTAAGAGTGTAGCCAGACTGTTCCGCGCTGGCAAGGCGCCGATCGAGCCACACCGGTGCCCGGCGGCACACCTCGGGGCGTTGTAGCTGTCGGCCCGTAGATTTTCCTGGCGCAGGCAGGCTTCGAAATCCGGTACGTCCTGGTCGATGCGCGAGCG
>JBEKRJ010000972.1:0-2595 GCA_049518835.1 Solirubrobacteraceae bacterium | reverse complement strand
TTTTCCCGAATCTGAGCGTTTCGCCAGATGACGGTGCCATCGCCCACATCCGCTTCCGGAGAGACCTGAGCGTCAGGGTGGATCTTGATCATGAGACTGCCTCAGTGAGGGCGCGCATGAGCGGCGGCGGAGCCCAAGCGTAACCGCATTTAGTTGGATACGACAGCCGCCTCATGTTGGCAACGTCTCCCAAAGTGCCTGAAATTTCCATTTCCGAGCACCCTTCTTCGGAGAATCGCTCCCCTGGACGGGCGACATGCTCCTGGCTGAGTCCGCCGCTAGCCCCGTGCCCGTTAGGCCGCGCCTGACCATTGACAGAGTTGGGATACGTTATGGACCCATCAGAAGCGCCAATAGCCATTGTGGAGCTCGTCCCGAGTACCGCAATGCTACGCTGGTCCCATCACGACCGTAAGCTAAATCGAGTTCCGACGGCGGGCGCATCGAAGAAAAAACTGATGGTTTTGGGCGGGAACAACCGCGGTGGGTTCGGGGGCGCGAATGTGGCCACCCAGGAGCTACCGCAAAATCGACAGCGCGTCGGCGCCACGCCTCCGCGAACCCGGAGGAGTTCGGGAGCCGTATTTGGTTCTCGCAATCCCGCGAAGCCAGGCCAAGCGCACTTTGGCGCCGGGATGATTACCTCAAGTCCTGTGCGCCGCGCGACAACGCTTTCTTCTACGCGAATGCCATCGCAGCGATACGATAAGACCCGCTCTCGACTGGAGCGGCAATTGGGAGAGTCCTTCATGGAAGGCAGCGGCAGGAGGAGGGACACGCGCATGAGTGCGCATGGTCGTGCAATGGCCACCAGTCTGGCTCTTCTCGGGTCCGACTGCGGGTCGGGCGCCCCACACGATTCCCCCGATACCGACGAGCAGGTACACCCGTCTAGCGCTGCCGGCTCGTCTGCGACGACCGACGCCGGAGCGGCGTCCGGCGCCGGCCTCTCAAACGCGACGGGGTCGGACGGCTCCTCTTCCCCACCGGGGTGCGGGCTCGAGGCGGCGGCGTTCTGCGACACGTTCGATGCCCCCTCAACGACACGTGGCCGCGCCGGAGATCTCGATCCACAGAGATGGAGCGGGAGCCGCCTGGTCGTGCAGCTGCCGACGACCGGCGGCAATCCCTTCCCGATCATGCCTGCCGCTATCGACAACTGCCGGTCGGGCCTTCTCGCCACCGCATTTCCGGACAACGACACGCTCATCTGCGACCCGAGCGCAACGGTGGCGAGTCCGCAATTGCTTGTCGCCGTGGCGGCGCAAAACTACGGAGAGAACTCTTACCGCGTCCGGCAACCGTTCGATTTTGCGGGGCGAACCGGAACAATCGTGTTCGACGCCGAGGCTTTCAACCTTCCATTGTTAGGCTGGATCTCGCTCGACGTAACCGCAGACCCGATCGCGGTGCCGTCGTTCGCCATCCGTTTCAACGACGAGGGCGCAGTGATTCCGCAGAACGCCTTCGAGGTGCAGCTGTCCGACTCGTGCGGCGCCGCAGCGACGACCGTTTCGACTACAGGTAGCTTCACACTCGATTCCATTCAGGTGTTCCAGAACTACGTGGATACGGTCCTATCGCCGGCGCCCGCTTCACCTTGCCTGCCCACTCTCCAGGGCGCCCTCAATCATTTCGAGGTGCGTGTATCGCAGCAAAACATCACCGTGTTTGCGACACCCTTCTCACCGGATGGCGTGACGTTCGGAACACCTCAGCTTGTGTATAGCGCCGACGTCGACCTGCCGTTCACTCGCGGCTACGTCCATATCACCACGCACAATCATGCCACCCTCAAGTACAGTCCCAATAACGAGCTTCAATCCTGGCCCGCGCATTGGGACAATATCGGCTTCGATGGTCCGGTCATCGCGAATTGGCGCGAGTACGAGGTGCCGGATTCGTTGGTTGCCTTTTCCGGTGCGCCATTCGGATTCAGCGCCCCTCCTCAGGGCTCGGTCAATGTAGGTTACCTGGTGGCAGACGCGGCGCAGGGTCCCAACGCCAGTTTGCATTTTTCGGGTGTCGAGCTCACGGGCGTGACCACAGCCCGCATTGCGCTGTCGAGCTGGTACGACATCAACGACGGCACTCCCTCTCAATTCTCTCTGCGGTATCGGATTAACGGGGGAACCTGGATTGATCGACCCCTGACGGCTGCCGAGCTGGCGCTCACCATGGCGTCGCCTGCAGGCCCACAGATCGTTGAAGGGGTCAGCCCATTCGCAAGCCAGATGTGGGGCGCATTCGGCCAGATGCTGGAGGTCCCCCTGGCGGATCTCGTCGCCGGCGACAACACGGTCGAATTCGTTACGGCGAACGTGCCTCAGTCGTATCCGCCGGCCGTTGCGAACGTCGATCTGATCCTCGGCATGCCGTGATCAGCGCGCCAAGACAGAGCGGCAACGCAGCCGTGGCTCTCGGGTCACGGGGTGGCATAGCCCTTGTTCCCGAACAGCGATCTGACAAATCGATAAGCGGAATACGTGAACGGTGCCATCACGAACGTTCGCTCGCGCATTCGCCCGAGCATCGTAGGCCGGTACCAGTTCTCGTAAAACATCATCTTGCCCTCGTTGACATTAAACGGATCTC
>JBEKRJ010000971.1:0-3417 GCA_049518835.1 Solirubrobacteraceae bacterium | reverse complement strand
ATCCGACGGCACTTCTGCAGCATGCCATGGCGCTACACCCGGCGGGTGATCTCGAAGGCGCCATCGCGGGCTACCGGGACTACCTGGCCGTGCAGCCGGACGCGGCTTCCGCGCGCTCGAACCTGGGCGCTGCGCTGGTGCGTTTGGGCCGCTATGAAGAGGCCATCGCCGAGTACAATCGGGGGCTGTCCAAGGACCCGGAAAATCCGGCCTTGCTGCTGAATTTGGGCCTTGCCTACTATAAGACGGGGCATTTAGCGGAAGCAGCGGCGCGGTTCGAGCGGGCGTCCGCGCTTGCGCCCCAGTTTAAAGACCAGGTAACGCTCCTGCTCGCCAGTTGCTATATCGGTCTGGGCAGGTATAAAGACGCGATCTCGCTGTTGTCGCCGCTCGAGAAAACGAAGTCCGGGGACGCGGGGTTCGATTACCTGTATGCCACCGCGTTGGTGGGAGATGGGCAGGATGCCGCCGGCGCGGCAGTAATCGATCGAATTCTCCGCCGGGGCGATTCGGCCGAAGGCTGTCTGCTGCGCGGTACGCTCAAGATGCGGTCGAACGATCACGTGGGCGCAGCGGCGGAAGTCGAGAAGGCCATCGCACTGAACAACCGACTTCCGGGCGCGCATGCACGCTTGGGCGAAATTGAGTTTGGCGTCGGAGAGATCGAGCGCGCCCGTACCGCATTCCGCCAGGAACTGGCACTGGATCCGACCGACTTCGTATCGAATCTGAATCTGGGTGTGATGGCGAAGCAGGATCAGGATTACACGGCGGCGGGCGGTTATTTTACACGAGCACTACAATCGCGACCCAACGACCCGGGTGTCCGTTATCAGATTGCGAATCTGGATCTGGCCACCGGGCAGGCGGAGCAGGCCCGCAAGGAGTTGGAGGACGTGATTCGGGAGTCGCCGGATTTCGCGGAGGCGCACGCTTCCCTGGCAGCGGCCTACTATCGTTTGGGCATGCGGGCCGAAGGCGAGCGCGAGCATTCCGTAGCCAAAAAGTTGATTGACCAGCGAGCGGTCGAAACCGCAGGGAAACCACGGTGAAGCGGCGCGCGGCGCTGGGCGCCTGCTGCATGGCGGCGGGCGGCTGGTGGCTGGCTGCGCGCGGCGCGGCGCCGGAGCCGAAGCGGCCGCATTTTACGGATGTCGCCCCCAAGTCTGACTTCAGCTACCGTACGGACAACAATTTCACGGGCCGCAAGTATTTTCCGCAGACCATGTGCGGCGGCGTGGCGGCACTGGACTTCGACAACGATGGCCGCATGGATCTGTTCTTCACCAACGGCGCTAAACTGCCGGAAATGCAGAAGACGGATACGCGCTTCTACAATTGCCTGCTGCGCAATCGGGGCGACGGAACCTTCGAGGACGTGACGGCGCACGCCGGGCTTCTGGGCAAGGATACCGGGATGAACTTCGGCGTCGCCGCGGGCGACTACGATAACGACGGTTTTGAAGATCTGTTCATTTGCAACGCGGGTAGAAACACTCTTTACCATAACAATGGCAACGGGACGTTTACGGATGTTACGGAGCGATCCGGCCTGGGAAACAAGCCCAAGGATCTGCTGAGCATCGCGGCAGCCTGGTTCGATTACGACAATGACGGCAAGCTGGATCTGATCGTCTCCAACTACACGGTATGGACTCCACAAACCGACAAGACCTGCGTGATCAACGGCCGGGAATATTATTGCCATCCCAAGGTCTACGGGAATGTGGCGCACCGGCTTTATCACAACCTAGGGGATGGGCGTTTCGAGGACGTGACGGACGCCTCCGGTTTTGGATCGGAACTGGGCAAGGGCATGGGGATCGCCATCGCGGATTTTAACGGCGACGGATATCCGGACGTCTTTGTGGCCAATGATTCGGAACGCAATTTCCTGTTCATCAACCAGAGGAATGGGACGTTTAAGGAGTCGGGCTTCGAATGGGGAGTGGCTTACGACGAGAGCGGCAATGCGGGCTCCTCCATGGGCGCGGATGCCAAAGACTACGACAACGATGGCTGGCCGGATCTGTTTTATAACAACTTAAAAGGGCAGATTTGGGGCCTGTTTCACAATGCCGGCGGGAAATACATGACCTACACGTCGGGCGTCTCTCAAGTGTCGCATTTAAGCGCGCAAGATTCGGGCTGGAGCACCGCCTTTGCCGACTACAATAACGACGGCTGGAAGGATATTTACTCTGCCAACGGCGAGGTGGAGAACATGACGGAGATGGTGCGGCAACACGACACCATGTTCGAGAATGTGGACGGCAAGCAATTCCGGGACGTGTCAGCGATGTTGGGTCCCGACTTCAACCGCGCGGGCTACCAGCGAGGTTCGGCTTTCGCGGACCTGAATAATGATGGTTTCCTGGATCTGGTGGTGACGTCGCTCGACCGATGGAGTGGGAGCTTCGCTGAAACTGACGACCGGGTCCGGCCGCACGCTGTACAACTATGTGACGACTTCGGACGGGTTCATGTCTTCGAGCGACAAGCGGGTACACTTCGGGCTCGGGGTCGAGAAGGTGATCGCATCGCTGGAGATCCGGTGGCCCAGCGGCATCGTGCAGACCCTAAAGAAGGTGCGGGCCGATCAGATCCTCAGCGTAACCGAACCGGCCAACTGACGCGCCGCGGGCAGATTTTACAAGTCCTGGTTCTGTAACCTTTTCATCAGGACAGCCGCCAAAGTACGGAGGGGATTTTACGTCCAGTGCGGCATTGGGGAGGGGGCTTTGTCTGCAAGCGCCGGAGAAATATAGAGTTCGCCCTGATTCTACCGGCGGTGTTGGGAATCCTGGTGGCAGCCAGCGGAAAGGCCGCTACTTTCGAAGAACTGGCGGCCCAAGCAGCTACCGCGCGCCGCGGCAACAACACCACTGAAGCGGTGGAACTCTATCGCCAGGCCGTGCGGTTGCGGGCGAACTGGGCTGAGGGCTGGTGGTTCCTGGGGACGCTTTCCTATGCTTCGTACCATTACGCCGAGTGCGACGCGGCCTTCGATGAATTCGTCAAGCTAGACCCGCAGCGGGCGTTGGCATGGTCGCTTCTGGGTCTATGTGAGTTCGAAACGGGTAAGTACGATGCCGCGGTCGAACACTTTCCACGCGGGTTGGCCGGAGAACTGGATCCGCAGGTGGAAGCCGCGGTTCGTTTCCATTACGGGCTGTTGCTAACCAGGAGTGGCCGGTTCGATCAGGCTAAGGAGGAATTGGACCGATATGCGCTGGCTGGAGGCAAGGAACCGCTGCTGATCGTTGGTCTAGGACTCAACGGAATGCACGAGGCGCGGTTGCCGAACGAGATTCCCGCGACACTTCAGGATGCGGTTCTTAAAGCGGGGAACGCGGTCCGCTCTTGGATTCTCGACGACACGGAACAGGCGGAATCCGGTCTGCGGAAGCTAGTGAA
>JBEKRJ010000970.1:0-2612 GCA_049518835.1 Solirubrobacteraceae bacterium | reverse complement strand
CAGCCTGTCACGACGACCACTGTAACGAACTTTAGCGGCCAGGCTTCCTATGTGTTTACGCCGGCCGCATTTTCGTCTCCATCGGGCTTGTCTGAAGCGAGCGTGGTTGCATCGGCCCTCAATGTGAGTGTCCAATTCGCAGAGACGATGGTGGAACCGGAGGGCTCCGACTCACTTCCCGTCTTCGTAACTCTCGTTAACGGCCCAACACCGCCGGCGTTGACTGGTGGCGATGGCCAATCCGACCCCACGCCCATTAACATCAGTGTCACAGGATTGGATGGGCCTGTTCCCGGGGTTCAGGTGGCCCTTCGAGCGGCTGGCGGTGGCCCGAGCGTCACTTGTGAACCTCAGCCAGGCCAGGGGCCGGGCACAGTTCTGACGAGCGCCGCGGGCGTGGCGACTTGTACGCCGCTTTTCGGCGGCCGGATTGGAACCGGAAGGTACACCATCTATGTGGGCGGTAACTTTGCGACCTTCGGACCCGCCCCGCTTACGGTGACCGCCGGGCCGCCCGCTCTCATCAAGTACATCATGGGCAATCTCCAGACGGTCAACGTGGGCGTGGTGGCGCCGATTGCGTTGACCGCGGAGGTCACCGACGTGGCCGGAAACCCACTGACTGGCGCTTCGGTCGTTTGGACCGTGACGGCTGGCAGCGCCACGGAGTTGCAGCCGGTTGCCGGCAATAACCAGCAGGCCCCCGCCGGAACCGCATTCTCCAATCCGGTGGTTGTACAAGTGGTCGACAACGCTGCCCCGGTGCAGGGCGCTATCGTGCGCTTTTCAGTCGGAGCCGGTAACGCTACTCTCAGCGCTCAGACTGCTACGACCAACGCGCTGGGCCAGGCGCAAGTCATAGTGACGGCTGGCGCGACGCCCGGCCCGGTCGTGATTGTGGCCAGCACTGTCTCTGGCGGACGGACTGACTCCGCGAATTTCACCCTGACCGTCACCCCCGCGCAGAGTGGCGCGGTCATCATAAGTCAAGTTGATAACGCCGGTGGCTACCAGGTCGGCGCCGTTGTTCCTGGCAGTCAGGTCGTTATCTTCGGACAAGGACTGACTCCGCAGGGCCCGGTCACCGGCCCCACCAGCGGGACATGGCCGCTGAGCTTAGGCGGCGTGACCGTGACCTTCACATCGGGCAGTTCGTCCCTCCCGGCGCCCATATTTAATCTGTCGAATCAGAATGGGCTTGAATCCGTAACCGTACAGGCTCCGTTCGAACTCAGCCTTGGCAACGCGCAGGTCACGGTTACCGCCGGAGGTGTTGCGTCGCAGCCATTCCCGGTCACTGTGGATGCGCTTCTGCCCGGCATCTTTCAGGCCGTCGCATCCGATGGCCGGGAGTACGCCGTGGCGCAGCGGCCCGACGGCACCTTTGTGTCTCCCACGAACCCGGCCAGGCCGGGGGAGCAGATCACCATCCAGGTGACCGGGCTCGGGCAAGTCTCACCATCTGCCGCCACCAACCAGGTTGGCGCGGCCGGCCAGAACGTGCTGGCGGATGTCATCGTCGGCGTGAACAATAGTGGCGTTCCATTGTTTTCGGCAGTCTATAGCCCCGGTCAGATTGGCTTATATACTGTCACGTTCCAAATCCCCGACGCTGTCGTGCCCGGAACCACCGATCCTTTCGCAATTCTGGTTTACGAGCCGGGTAGTTCCACAGGTGTGTTCGGGAACGGCTCGCTGATATCCATCGGTGGGTCCGCCGCGCCTTCCTTATCGCCGACGCCCGCCTCGCTGACCTTCAACTACCAACAGGGCGGCAGCCAGCCTCCCTCGCAGGTGCTGACCATCGCCAGTTCTGCCGGATCCGCATTGCCCTTCACCGCAGCGGCCGCCACCACCCGCGGCGGCAACTGGCTCTCGGTAAGCCCAGCCAGTGGGACCACCAGCGCCGCCCTGACCGTCTCTGTGAGCGCCGCCGGCTTGGCGCCCGGCTCTTATACCGGTTCTATCGCGATCACCTCCGCAGGCGCGGCCAACAGCCCGCTGAGTGTGCCCGTCACGCTGAACATCGCAACGTCCGCGCCCAATATTTCCGGCCTTCTGCCACCCTTGGCCATCGCCGGCGGACCGCCCTTTACTTTGGCGGTGAACGGGTCGGGCTTTCTCTCCAGCGCGGTAGTCGAGTGGAACGGTGCTCCGTTGTCCACCACTTATGTGAGTTCCAGCCAGTTGACGGCCGCGGTTCCCGCCAGCCTGATCCCCGCTGCGGGGATCGCCAATGTGACGGTGGCGAATCCTGGAGGCGTCACTTCCAACACCGCCCCATTCACGATTGCGGCTATTTACGCCAGCCCGCAGGCGCTTAGCTTCACCTACCAGCAAGGGGGCACACTACCGAGCGCGCAGACTGTCTCCGTATTCAGCAACGGAGCGCCTCTGAAGTATTCCGTAACCGCGTCCGCCAATTGGCTGAAAGCGACGGCCGGTAGCGGACAGACTCCCGATAACGTGACGGTGTCTCTGCCGAATCTCTCCAGCCTGCCCAGTTGCCCTGGTCCGGCATCCTGCATCAGTACGGCCACTGTGTCCGTGGCTCCACAGGGCAGCCCGGCGGCCGCCGCGACGATCGTCAATGTCACCCTCACCGTGACTCC
>JBEKRJ010000969.1:0-2665 GCA_049518835.1 Solirubrobacteraceae bacterium | reverse complement strand
CGATCACGGGAAATCCCCAGTCTCGATCATGGAAATTCCCCACCCTGGAGAGGCGCGGCTCGGCGAGCTGGTGCACGTTCGCGCATCGGGCTTGCTGTGCTGTCCAGCCGACCGCGGTGAGCGCGTCGGTTAGCTGTTGAGCGGTCTCGCCGACGTCGACGGCGAGTTGGCGGCGTTGCTCGGCGGCGTGCTGGTAGGCGCAGAACGCGCGGTGGATCCGCCGGTGAAGGTCCGGTAGGCCGCGCGGGTCGGGCGCTGGGTCGGCGAGCTGCTGGTTGGCGTCGGCGAGGCGATGGTGGGCGTCGTTGAGGCGCTTGACGATCTCGACGTCCTGATCGAAGAGGGCGGATAGGCGACCGGCGAGCTGACGAGCGTGTGCGGGCACGGCGGCTGGCGCGGGCGAGGGGGCGGTGTTCATGGCTTGTGCTGTGGGTCGACGGCGACGGCGTCACGGAGCTGCTTGAGGCGGGCGCGGTGGCCGCGCATGCGGTAGCTGTCCCCATCAACTTGAAGCACGGTGGCGTGGTGCAGTAGGCGGTCGAGGATCGCGGCGGCGACGGTGGTGTCTTCGAAGATCTCGCCCCATTGCGCGATCCCCCGGTTGGTGGTCAGGATCACGCTGCCGTGTTCGTAGCGGCGGCTGATCACCTGGAAGAGGTGGCTGGCGGCCTCGCCGGGCATCGGCAGGTAGCCAAGCTCGTCAATCACGAGGACGGCCGGTCCGTTCCAGAATCGCATCGTGGTCTGCCAGCGGCCCTCGATCGCGGCGCGGGTGGTGCGGGCGACGAGGTCGGCGGCGGTGGTGTAGTAGACGCGGTAGCCGGCGTGCACGGCCTTGATCCCGAGTGCGGTCGCCAGCATCGTCTTGCCGACGCCGGGCGGGCCGATCAGCAGCACGTTGGCCTTCTCCTCGATGAACCGCAGGGTGGCGAGCTCGTCGACGAGCCGGCGGTCCAGCGTGGGTTGGGCGTCGTAGTCGAACTGCTCGAGCGTCTTGTGCTGTGGGAAGCTCGCGAACCGCAAGCGCCCGTCGAGCCGGCGCTGCTCGGTCGCGGTGATCTCGACCGATAGCAGCTCGTGCAGGAACCGGGTGTATGACGGCTTGTTGGTCTCGGCCTGCTGGAGCGCGGCGGCGAGCTGCTCGGCGACCGCTGAGAGCTTCAGGTAGGCGAGGTGCTCGCGCAGCTGCTGGTAGACGTGGTCGGTCATCGTTGGTCGTCTCCTTCTGGGGTTGTGGTTGTTCGCTGGGCGTGCTCGGCGGCGGCGAGCAGCTCGAAGCCGAGCTCGCGCGCCTGCTCGGGCGTGAGCGTGATCGCGACCGGACGGCGACTGCTGTCGGGTCCGGGCGCGTCGATCAGCACCAAGGTCACCTCTTGGGCCCAGGATCCGTCGGCAGCTGGGTGCCCTGCTCGGGGTCGATCACGAGGTTGTAGGTGTGCAGGTAGTCGGTCACCTGCCGGCCACCCTGGCGATCCGTGCGTAGGCCTCCAGATCGACGACCACGCCCCCGCTGTCGGGCCGCTCGCCGCGCAGACGGGCCGCCTCCGCTTGGGCTCGCTCGCCGGGCGGTCGGTTCGGCTTGCGCGAACACGGCTGGCTGGTGGTGAACTGCTCCAGCACCGCCCGCTCCAGCGCCCGGGCGTGCTCTTCGGTGCGGACCGTCTGCCCCGCGCCCGACACCGCGCGACGGTGTCGGGCGATCCGGTGACCGGAGGGCGTGTAGATCTCCAGGTGCAGCTCGCCGAGCCGGGCGCGGACCTCGACCGTGGCGCCGGCGTGGCCGGGCGGGACGCTGTAGCGGTTGGACTCGAACTCGACCAACGCCTCGCGCGAGACGACCCGCTCCTCGCGGTACTCCGCGGGGAACGGCAGCTCCGGCAGCACCAAAAGCGGCTCGCCGGCCGCCAGCTCACCGACCGTGCTGCGGCCGCGGCGGCGGCGATCGGACACCGCCACGGACCAGCGGTCCAGATCAGCCTGCGCCTGCGCCGGGGAGGAGACCGGCGCTGAGCGCCACCACGACTGCGTCAGATACTCGATCGCCCGCTCCACGACACCCTTGCGCTGCGCGCGCCTGGGCGGGCATACCGCCACGGTGACGCCGTAATGCTTGGCCAGCGCCGCTGCCTCCGGCCGTAGCCGGTCGGTGCCGGGGTAGACGAACGTCGCGATCCGATCGGTCCGCCACGAGTGCGCGGTGCCGCCCAGGCGGCGCAGCACCCCGTCGAGTGCCTCGGCCAGGTGCGGGAAGCTGTCGCCCTCCGAGAACACGCCCCGAAGCCGGCCCGAGTGCGAGAGCGCGCCGACCAGCACGTACGCCTTCACACCCCACGGCGTCTCGGTCAGCTCCAGCCAGTCCAGCTGCATCTCCTCGCCCGGGTCGTGGTCGAGCCCGACCGTCAGCTTCACCGCCCCGGCCTGACAGCACGTGCAGACCGGCCGTAGCCCGAGCTCACGGATCTCGCGAACCAGCGTCGGGTAGGAGCGCTCGAACCCGAGCGGCACGAGCTCCTCGAACAGCACGCTCGCGAACACGTGCGCGTCATCGTCGAACCTCGCCTCCAGGTACGCGCGATACGGCTCAAGACAGCTCGGCGCCGACACCCGCACCACGTCCGGCTCGGCCAGGTACTTGCGGACCGTCTTGCGATCCCTGCCCGTGTGC
>JBEKRJ010000968.1:0-2579 GCA_049518835.1 Solirubrobacteraceae bacterium | reverse complement strand
GGTCGCGCAGAGCGCGCGCGACGTCGCGGTGCAGCTGCACGTGGTCGTCGGGCTGCTCGACGCGCCCGACGAGCACGCCGCTCCCGCGCAACGGACGGCGCTGAATCGAATCGCCGCGAGCCTCACGCGCGACGTCGATCGCCTGTCGGTCGCGCCGCAGGGTGACAAACCGGTGACGCTCGGGATCGGCGAGCCCTTCACGACCACGGTCACGGTGTCGCTGATCTTCGCGCTGATCGTGTCACTGCCATTCCTGTTGTGGCAGGTGTATGCGTTCCTGATGCCGGCGCTGGAACCGGCGCAGCGCCGGCAGGTGATGCCGCTGGCCGCGTCGGTGCCGGTCTTGTTCATCGCGGGTGTGATGTTCGGCTACTTCGTCGTCGTCCCAGCGGCAGTGCGCTTCTTCCAGAACTTCAACAGCTCCCAGTTCAACGTGCTCGTGCAGGCGAACCAGTACTACAGCTTCGCCGCGACGATCCTGCTCGCGATGGGCCTCGTGTTCCAGGTGCCGATCGCGATCATCGCGATCGTGCGCGCGGGAGTGCTGACACCGCGCCAGCTTCGGCGCAACCGCCGCTACGCGTTGCTCGCGTGCGCCGCGGTCGCCGCGGTACTGCCGGGCGACGCGCTCACGCTGTTGCTCGAGACCGTGCCGCTGTACCTCCTGTTCGAGCTCGGCGTGCTGCTGGCGGCGGTCGCCCAGCGCCGGTCGCGCGCCCGCGCTGCGAGCACGATCTCGGCGCCGACAGTGATCCATTCCGGCGCCCACACCGAATGAAGCAGTGACCAACGGTTGACGGGGCAAGGCTCGCGGGCCAGTGCCGACCGGCGGGAGCGGGCTGCGCTACGCGACGCCTGACCCGAACGCCTCACGGTCACATCCAAACCACAACGACGGAGGCAGACCATGAGTGACACCACCAGGCGTGGATTTGTCAAGAACTCGATGACGGCGGCCGCGGGCATGACGGTGGTCGGCGCGCTGGCGGCCGAGACCGCGCAAGCGCGCACGCGTCCACATCACAGCCCCGTAGTCGCATATGTCCGTGACGCCGGCAACGGCGAGCATCTCACCGCGAAGCACCCGCAATCAGCAAGGATCCCGTCGCCGACAATACCGACCTGTACGCGTTCGTCAGCCCCGACGATCCCGACACGGTCACGATCATCGCCAACTACCTGCCACTGGAAGCGCCGTTCGGCGGACCGAACTTCTTCGAGTTCGGTGACGACGTCCAATACCAGATCAACATCGACAACGACGGCGACGGCGATGCCGACATCACCTACGAGTTCGCGTTCACGACGACGGTCGCGAACCCCAACTCGTTCTTGTACAACTCCGGCCCGATCGACTCGCTCGACAGCCCCAACTGGAACCGCAGGCAGTTCTACTCGGTCACGCGGATTCAGCATCAAAACAGCCAGGTCCTCGGGCAGAACTTGCCCTGCCCGCCCTGCAATGTCGGCGTGCTCTCGACGCCCAACTACGAGGCGCTCGCCGCGCAGGCGGTCCAATCCCTGCCCGGGGGGCGCACCGTGTTCGCCGGTCAGAGACTCGAGGGCTTCTACGTCGACCTGGGGTCGATCTTCGATCTGGCCAACCTGCGCCCGTTCGAGAACCTCCACATCGGGTCGCTTGCGGCGGCGACCGGCGTCAACGGCACGAATAACTTCAGCGTGCATTCGATCGCGTTGAGGGTGCCCAAGCGCGACCTCACCCGTCACGGCTACAACCCGACCGATCCGATGTCGTCGCGCTCGGTGGTCGGGGTGTGGGCGTCGGCAAGCCGCCAGGCCGCTGCGATCCGCTCGCCCGGTTCGGGAGTCATCGAGGAGACCGGCGAGTGGGTCCAGGTGTCGCGCCTGGGCAACCCGCTGTTCAACGAGGTGCTAGTCGGGATGGGCGGCAAAGACGCCTGGAATGCGTTGCCGCCATCGGCGGACAAGGGGTTCCTGCAGGGCGTCGCGCACCCGGAGCTTGCCTCGCTGCTGCCCGTCTTGTACCCGGGCGTGTTCCCGAACCTGTCCAAGTTCACCGACGCGCGGGCGGACATCGTTGCGATCTTCCTGACGGGTCTCCCGGCCGGGATCGTGCCCGGCTTTCAGAACTACACCGGCAGCACGCTCTCGGACCTGTTGCGCCTCAACCTCGCAATCGGCCCGTCGAGCAGCCCCAACGCGCTTGGGATCATCGGCGGCGACCTCGCCGGCTTCCCCAACGGCCGGCGCGTGTTCGACGACGTCGTCAGCATCGAGCTGAAGGCGGTCGCCGGGGCGCTCCTGGGCGACGTCGTGCCTTCCTTCAAGCCTGATGCGGCAGCAGCGCTTCTCTTCGACGTCGGCAAGTCCGAGACCTCGACAGTCGCGAGCCTCAAGAGCCTCGGCCTCACCTACGGCGACTCGTTCCCGTACTTGAGCGACCCATGGGACGGCTACAACAACCCTGCCAGGCAGAACCTGGCGGCTGCAGGCTGACGGCGGACTGAGCGGCCCGGAGGAACGAACTGATGCAACAGCACGCGCATTCTCACTCGCACCCGGCCCACTCGCATCTCCACCAGCACCACCACTCAGCG
>JBEKRJ010000967.1:0-2795 GCA_049518835.1 Solirubrobacteraceae bacterium | reverse complement strand
GAACGATCGCCTTGCGCTCGTCGGGCGGCCCATCCTCGTCCTCGGGCACCGGCACTCCCATCGCTGCCGCGAGCGCGCGCGCGCCGGTTGGTGACATCACGAACACGTTTGCCCCCGTGACGCCGTCGACGTACGAGACGCTCGCGGCGACGGCGCCGAACGGCAGGTTCGCGAACGCCGCGGCCGAGTCGGGAAGCACCGAGACCTCGCCCCGCTCGATCTGCCCGGGAGCCAACATGTCGAGCACGCGGGCGATGGCCTCGGCCGACGAGGCGCCGAGGCGAACGAGCGCGTCGCGTGGCGTGACCGTGTCGGTCACGTCTGTGTCCCTTCGGCCTGGAGGATCTGCACCGCGCGCCTTGTGCCGCTTGACCCGGGGTGCCCCAGCCCAAGCTGAATGTTCTCGGCGTACAGGGCGACACCGTCGGCGGCCCGGCCGCCCAGCCGGACGATGCTGCCGGGCTCGAGCGCGAGGATCTCGTCGACGGCAAGCTGTGTCGCGGCCACCTCGGCCCGGAACGTGACCGGGACCGACGCCATCGCCTGCTCGATCGCCCGCGAGCCGACCGCGTCGTCGGCGGCGTTCGGCCGCTCGTGACCGGCGACCCGCTCCGCGACGGGCTCGATCGCGATCCACGGGATCATCAGCCACAGCGCGGAGGACAGCTTGTTGATCCGGCTCTCGAACACGACCACGAGCGTAGGCTCGCTCACCGAAGCGATCTGGCCGGTGTCGTTGTAGTGCTCGATCACGCTGCTGTGCAGCGACCCCCCGCTGAGGTCCTGCCACACGAGCGACAGCTGCGCGACGATCGATTCCAGGAAGCGACGCGTCAGCATCCAGTCGATCTCTGTCAGCCGCCGCTCGCGCGGCGGCCGCTCGGCGCCGCCGCCCAGCAGGCACTCGAGCGCCGTGAGCACGAACGACTGCTCGGCCGTCAGCAGCATCCGCGTGCCGATCGGCTGCACGTCGATCGTGACGGCCAGCGCGCCGGGCGGCAGCAGTGCCTGCGCCGCCGTCCAGGTTCCTTGCGTCGTGTCGATCGCCTCGAGTTCGATCGGCCCTCGCAGCTCCGCCGACAGGCGCGTTCCGGCCGTCACGCAAAAGGCCTCGAGCGCGCGCTCGATCCGTCGCTGGTGGTCTGAGGTGAACTTCGTCGGACGGGTGAAGTCGACCGTCCGCACGCGGTGGCCGCGACGGGGACCGGGCCGCGACTGCTCGGGAAGCTGTCCCTGCTTGGCCGCCTCGACGAGCCTCGCCGCCCGCCTCCTGGACGTTGACGGTCCCCTCGCCGACGCCGACGCGTACCGTGCGGCCGCGGTTGCCGCCCGTGGCGCTGGCGTGGATCCACACCTTTAGCTGCCCCAGCGCCGCTCGGACCGCGGCCTCGTTGCGGGCGCCGATGTCGAGTCCCGACCCTAGCGCGAACATCCGCGCGCCGCCGACGAGGGCGGCCTCGAGCCGGCTCCTGTTGGCGCCGGACTTCTGCATCTCGGCGACCAGCTCCGGTACCGCGCGGTCGGCGAACTTGGCCGCCGGGCCGCTCATCCCTTGCGAGTCAGGCAGCACGATGTGCGCCAGACCCGCGACCCGGGCCCTGCGGTCGATCAGCGCCAGACCGATGCACGAGCCAAGGCCGATCGCAACGATCTCATCGCTCGCGGTCTTCGAGACCACGAGCTCACCCATCCGGACCGACGCCATCGCTAGCCCGCGCTCCCCGCGAGTCCCAGCGGCGCCAGCAGCCGGCTGACGGCGTCCGACGTGGAGAGCAGCATGAACGACAGCGAGCACGCCTCGTCGGCGAGCTGGAGCTCGGAGTCCAGCAGCAGCGCCGTGTCGGTGTCGCCGGCGGTCTCGGCGAGCAGTGACGCGACGATCGCGGCCAGCAGATCGGTGGTGAGAGCCGGCGGGCACGGCAGCAGCTCGAGCCCGGTGATGCTCGCGAGCGCGTTCAGATACGAGGTGCCGAGGATGTTGCCGATCTCCGCGAGTGCCGAGTCCCCGACCTCGGTCCCCGCCTCGACCCCAAGCAGCCGGCATAGCGTGTGGGCGTCGGCGCCCGGGATCAGCAGCAGCACGATCGCGTCGACATCGCCCTCGAGCGGCAGCACGACGCCGGTGACGACCGACTCCGGCTCGCCAGCCGCGTCGACCGCGTCGGCAAGCGCCAGCGCCAGCGCCCGCGGGACTTGCAGCTCGACCTCCTGCCCGAGCATCTGCGAGAGCGCCGTGGCCGCTGTCCCAGAGCCGATGTTGGCCAGCTCGCGTAACGCGTCGAGCTGCATCTCGTTGTACGGCGTAGGCACGGTATCTCCTTGGTTTGAGGTCACTTCACGCGGCTAGCGCGTCGCAGTCGACGATCAGCGCGATCCGCCCGTCGGCGAGCACCGCGCCACCGGACACGGGTTCGCCGTCGGAGACGACGCTCGGGAGTGGTCGCGTGACCAGCTCGCGCTGGCCGACGAGCTCGTCGACCGCCAGGCCGAGCCGTCGGTCCTGGCCGCGGACGATCACTACCAGCTCGTGCTCTGAGAACGGCTCGCGGGCGAAGGTCGCCGCGCCCTCCAGCAGCGGCAGCACCGCGTCCTCGAGCACGAGCACCCGCCGCCCGGCCACCGAGCCGACCAGCTTCGGGGTCAGACGCAGCGTGCGCTCGACGCGGTCCAGCGGGATCGCGAACGGCGCCCCGGCGACGTCGACCTGCAGTGCGGAGACGATCGCGAGCGTCAGCGGCAGCCGGATCTGAGCCGTTGTCCCGCTGCCGAGCGCCGAGTCGATCACGACTTCGCCG
>JBEKRJ010000966.1:0-2825 GCA_049518835.1 Solirubrobacteraceae bacterium | reverse complement strand
AATTTCCGTGAATTGCAAGCGACGCTCGAGCGTCGCGGCCACCGCTTCCACACGCGGACGGACACCGAGGTCGTGCTAGCGGCTTACGAGCAGTGGGGCGTGGAGTGCGTCGAGCGCTTCAACGGGATGTTTGCGTTCGCCCTGTGGGACGCGAGCGCCGCAGAGCTATTTCTAGCCCGCGACCGCTACGGCGTCAAGCCTCTTTACACCACCGAGATCGGATCCTTGCTGCTGTTCGCGTCCGAGATCAAGTCGCTCCTCGCCCATGGCGCGTTGCGCGCGCGGCTGAGCCCGCGACACCTGCTCGAGTACTTCACCTTTCAGAACATCTTCAGCGACGGCACGTTGTTCGCCCAGGTGCGCCTATTGCCGGCCGGACACCACCTCACGATCGCCGGTTTGGGTGGGCGGCCGCCGCGCGAGGAGCGCTATTGGGATTTCGAGTTCCGCGAGCCTTGCCAGCCCATCGACGAGCGCGAGTACGAGGAGGAGCTCAACCGCCTCTTCCGCCAAGCCGTCCTGCGACAGCTCACAGCAGATGTCCCTCTGGGTGCGCATCTCAGCGGTGGCGTGGATTCAGGCTCGATTACCGCCGTCGCCGCCGACGCATTACCCTGGCTGCCAACCTTCACAGTGGGCTTCGACATGCACTCTTCGACCGGCCTCGAGCTCGGCTACGACGAACGCAGGAAGGCCGAGGCAATGTCGTACCTGTTCCAGACCGAGCACTACCAGGCCGTTCTGAAGGCAGGCGACATGGAGCGCTGCCTGCCCCCGCTCGTTTGGCATCTCGAAGACCTGCGCGTCGGACAGAGCTATCCGAACTTCTACCTCTCGCGGCTGGCAAGCCGGTTCGTGAAGGTGGTGCTGGCCGGCTCTGGCGGCGACGAGCTGTTTGCGGGCTATCCGTGGCGGTACTACAGGGCCGTCGTCAACGATGACCTCGAGCACTACATCGAGAAATACAACCGCTTCTGGCACCGCCTGATCCCAAACGAAGTCGTGCCGAGCTTCTTCGCACCACGCGTCTGGAGCGAGATCCGCGAGATCGCCACAGTCGACCTGTTCCGCGCAGCGCTGCCGACCGGACACGCCCCACGGACGCCCGCGGAATACGTCAATCACTCGCTCTACCTCGAGGCGAAGACGTTCCTCCACGGGCTCCTGCTGGTCGAAGACAAGCTGTCGATGGCACACTCGCTCGAGAGCCGCGTGCCGTTTCTCGACAACGACCTCGTGGACNNNNTGCGCGTGCCGGTCCGCCTGAAGTTGCGAGATCTCGACCGCATCGTCGAGCTCAACGAGAACGAGCCCGGCCCGAAGACGCAGCGGTACTTCGAGCGCACACATGACGGCAAGCTCCTGTTGCGCAAGACCATGGGTCGCTACGTTCCGGACGACATCTCCGTGCAGATCAAGCAAGGCTTTTCCGGGCCGGACGCGACCTGGTTCCGCGGCGACAGCATCGAGTACATCCGCCGCGAGTTGCTGCACGCCGACGCAGCGATCTACGAGTTTCTCGATCCTGGCGTAGTAAGCCAGCTCGTGCGGGCGCACATCGAGGGCCGCGAGAACCGGCGCTTGTTACTGTGGTCGCTCTTGAGCTTCGAGCACTGGTGCCGCATCTTTCTCGGCGCGGGTGCCGGTGCTTCGTTCGCTCACACGACCGGCGAGGCAGCGCTTCGGGCACTCTGATGCGCCCCAAACGCTAGCTTGAGACTGAGGCGCTCAAGGTCCTTCGCAGCCAGTCGATCACCTGAGCATGGCCGCCTCAAGCCTGCTCGATGCCGCGCGCAACGGGCGCGACCCTGATCAGATCCTCCGCTGCCACGGCGAGATCCTCCGCCGCTTCGAGGACGTCGCCGAGAGCTGCTGGACCCAGGGCAGGCTCGAGGACGCCATTGGCGCCGCCGGGATGGCGGCGTGGATTGCAGGGTTGAACCACCCCGGTGTCCTGGCCAGTCCGCGGCTGGAGACGGTCCTCGCCGATATCTCACGGCGGGCGCTACCGCCTCTGCCGTCGCGGACAGCCGCAGCCAAGCCCGAGCGCGTGCTCGTCGTGGTCACCGCGACCTACGCCGTGGGCGGCCACACACGAACGCTCTGGCGCTGGATCGCACGCGATTGCAGTCGCGTGCACACCGTCGTGACCACTTCGCAGGACGGCGTGATGCCGGAGGGCGTTCGCGCGGCGGTGCGCCGCAGCGGCGGCGAGATCGTCGACCTGCCGGCTCGCGCGCCCGCGTTGGGGCGGGCCGCAGCCCTTCGCGGACTCGCGGCCGATGCCGACGTGATCGTCCTGATCGACCATCCTCATGACCCGTTGCCGACAGTCGCATTCGCTGGGCTTGCCGAGCGGCCACCGATTGTCATGATGGATCACGGCGACCATCTGTTCTGGCTCGGCCGCGGCATCGTCGACGTGCTGATGAGCATTCGCTCGATCGGCCCGCTGTTCGCAGCGCGCCGCGGGCTGCCGGGCGCCCGAGTCCTGACGACATCGTTCCCGGTCTCGGGACCCGATCATCATGGCCGGGGGTCGCGCGAGCAGGTCGATGCGCAGGAGCGGTCGCAGGCGCGCGGCACCGTGCTCGGTCAACTCGGATGGCCGGCCGAGACGGTGCTCCTGGTGACCGCCGGCGCAAAGCACAAGTACGACGGCGCCGAGGGCCACAGGCTGCTCGACCTCATCGAGCCAGTGCTCGCCGCGGCCCCTCGCGCCCGCCTTGTCGCAGCCGGGCCCGAGAACACCGGCCAATGGCGCGACTTGCGGGAGCGGAGCGCCGGGCGGGTGGCTGCGCTCGGCTCCCAGTCACAAGGGATCG
>JBEKRJ010000965.1:0-3347 GCA_049518835.1 Solirubrobacteraceae bacterium | reverse complement strand
TGACCGTGTCGAAGCTCGCCGGCGCGAACGGCAACCGGCGCGTGACGTCCGCGCGTGCGAATGCGACCGGCAACGCGAGCTCGGCGGCCATCCGCCGGCCGAGCTCGACGGTGCTCGGATCGGCGTCGCTAGCCGTCGCGCGCACGTCGCCGCGGCCCGCGAGCAGCAGCGGGAAGAATGCAAAGCAGCTGCCGACGTCCAACACGCTCGCGCCGCACGCGAGCTGCTCCGCGTGCCGGTAGATGTGCGCGAACGTCGCCACGGGGCCGTCGCCGCGCTCGCCGTCGATCGCGGCACGCAGCGCCCGCAGCGTATTTACATAGAAGCGGCGCCATGCGGCCTGCGGCGACGGGCCGGTCGACTCGACGAGCCCGGCGAAGCAGCGCTCGAACGCCCCCGGGCCGTTGACGATTCCCGGCCGGACCAGCTCGTCGGCGATCAGCTCGCCGATGTCGTTGTCGATCGTGTCCCGCGGCAGGGCGTGGAGGACGAGCGTGGTCGCGCGTCCGCGAAACACCGCGAACGATCGCGTGCGGGCCGCGGGCGCGGCCCGCAGCCGCGCGGTCAGCGAGCGGTTGACGGGCTCCCAAGCGACGAGCAGATCGACGTGGCGGCGCGCCCACCGCAGCGCCGGCGGCTGGGCGTCCATCAGCTCGGACGCAGCACGCGGCCCGCGGCCGCCTCGAGCTGATCGAGGTCTCGCACCAGCTCGACGCGGTCGCACAGCTCGGCGTAGGCCGGCAGGTCGCTGCGGCCCAAGTGCCAGTAGCGCTCGGGCTCAGGCGTCAGCCACACTAGCTGCCGAGCCCGCCGGCGGATGTCGTCCAGCGCCCATACGTGCGCCGGCTTGCCGTTGCCGCGGCCGTCGCCGAGCACCAGCACGGTCGTGCGGCGGTTGACGGCCGACAGGTGCTCGGCGTGGAAGGTCGCCAGCGCGTGCCCGTAGTCGGAGTTTGCGTCGACGTCGAGCACCTCGCCGCCGAAGATCATCCCGAGCGCCTCGTCGAGGTCGCAGCGCTCCAGGTATGGCGTGACCTCGACGAGGTCGCTGACGAACGCGAACGTCCGCACCTGCGAGAACAGCGACTGCAGCGAGTGGACCAGATGGATCGTGAACCCGCCGTAGCGCATGTTGGCGCGGATCGTGCGCGAGGCGTGAATCCGGCCGTGCGCGGCGTTGACGCGGCGCGGCGACAGCGCGCCCCTGAGCTCGCGCCCGAGCCGGCGCAGCAGCAGGTCCATGCGGTGGCGCTCCTCCTCGGTGAAGGCGGCCTTGTAGGCCGACGCCGGCTCGTCGGGTCGCGCCGGGCGCTCGAGCGCCATCAGCTTCTCGAGGTAGCGCCGCAGCAGATCGGGGAGGTTGGCGATCACGCCGTCGACCTGACGGCGCAACGCCTCTGACTGCGCCTCGTCGAGGATCGTGCCCGGCGGCAGCGACGGCAGGTAATCGACGCTGCCGACGGTCAAGTCGGCATCGACGATCTCGCCTCCGTCGAGCGCGAGGTCACCCGGCGCGCCGGCGTTGCGCAGCCGCCGCAGATGCAGCACGTGGCGCAGCTGCTTGATCGCGGCGTCGATCTCCTCCTTGGTCTCGCCGAGGATCAGCTCCTGGCTGAGGCCGGCCAGATCGATCCGCGTGCCGTCCTTGTGCAGGCGCTTGGCGGTCGCGAGCTGGTCGTCGTCGAAGTACTTGGCGACGTCCGCGGGACGCTCGTGCGAGTGGCTTGGATCGTCGAAGTCCGGTGGCTCCTCGGAGACCTTGATCTGGCTCGGGGCGACCGAGTCGTCCTCGTCGTGGTCGTGGTCGTGGTCGTGGCCGTGGCGATCGCCCCGGCGCGGGCCCTCGACGGCGAAGAACGCCTCGAACAGCTCGTCGAACAGCTGCTCGTGCTTGCCCTCCTTGACGAGCGTCGCTCGCAGCGCGGTCTTGACCCGGTCGCGGTGACCCAGGTCGACCGCCGCCACGCCCCGCAGCGCGTCGAGCGTCTCGGCCGGTGAGATCCGCACGCCGCGCTGGCGCAGCAGGCCGACGAAGCGCAGGATCGGCGCGTCCACGACCGTGACCTACGAGTCCGAGCGGGTCGCTCCGAAGTAGCCCTCCTTGTGGCGGTGGTAGGCCTCCTCCTCGGGACTGCTGTGACTGTGGCCGTGGTGATGGTGACCGTGATCGTGATCATGGCTGTGGCCGTGGTCGTGTGCCGGCGGCGGGGTGGACGCGTCGATCACGCCCAACAGGCGCGGCAGCTCTTGCTGGACGCGCTCGACGTCCTTGTCGTGCTTGATGATCAGCGAGATCGTCATCTCGATCACCTCGCGGTCGAGGCTCGCGACGTTGAGCAGCGTCAGCGCACGCGCCCAGTCCAGCGCCTCGCTGATGCTCGGCGCCTTGCGCAGCTCCAGCTCGCGCACCGCGCGCACGACCGCGGCCACCCTGCGCAACAGGTCCTCGCCGATCTCTGGCACCTTCACGCGCAGGATCTCGAGCTCGCGCTCGGCCGACGGATAGCCGAGCGACAGGTGCAGGCACCGGCGCTTGAGCGCCTCGCTGACGTCGCGCGTCGTGTTGGAGGTGATGATCACCTCGATCTCGTCGATCAGCAGGACCGTCGGCTCGGGCGAGCGGATCGCCTCCAGCAACGGCCGCTCGACGAGGAAGTGCTCGGAGAAGAACACGTCCTCGTGGCCGCGCAGGCGCTCTGCCGCCTGCGACAGCTCGGTCGTGTCGGCAAGCAGCGAATCGATCCGCTCGCGCAGCAGCTGGGTGTAGAGCAACTGCTTGCCGTAATCCCACTCGTACAGCGCCTTGGTGTCGTCCTGGCCCTCATAGCACTGCAACCGCACCAGCCGGCGGTCGCTGCAGCGCGCGAGCGTCTTTGCCAGCTCGGTCTTGCCGACGCCGGCGGGCCCTTCGACCAGCACCGGCTTACCGAGCCGGGTCGCGAGATAGACGACCGTCGCGACCTGCTCGGTGGTGATGTACTCGAAGGCGCGAAACCGATCCACGACCTCCTCGACGGACTCAAACTGCTCGAGCGGCTCCATGCGGCTCCCCTGATTGGATCGGTTAACGAACGCGGGGAAGAGCGCTCTCTCCCCCGCGTACGAAGATACCGTAGGTTCGGTCGCCCTAAAGCGAGCCGACCATCGTCGCCTTGACGACCGGCTTGAGGTTCTCGACCGTGCACTCCTGCGGGTTGCCCGGCGTGCAGGCGTCACCCATCACGTGCTTGGCGACGCGCTCGACATCGGCGTCGTCACCCTTGATCCGGTTGCCCTTGCCTTCGTAGATGCCGGTGCCCATGCGGTTCTTGGTGTAGGTCTCGACGCTGGTGAAGTTGTCCGGGATA
>JBEKRJ010000964.1:0-2779 GCA_049518835.1 Solirubrobacteraceae bacterium | reverse complement strand
AGGCGAGCTGCCAGGACCTTTCGTGGCTGGGCAGCTCAACCATGGCATTCAGCGGCAGCTCGCGAACCGGCTCAGCGGCGTGCCGGCGGCGTCTCAGCCAGATCGTCTCGTCGAGATCCGAGTGCCTCTCGACGAGTGCGTCTCACGGCACGATGTCCACATCTAAGGTTGTGTGTTGAACAGCGGTCCGCACAGCGCCGGGTCGGTGGCCCTCTTGGGGGACGGCGTTGTCGAGTTCGCTGCGGTTGAGGATGTTGTCGTAGATGCCGTTGTGGTCGTAGTCGATGCCGTGTACGACGATCACGGCGTCGCCGTTGCGGATCGCGCCGGCGACCGCTGGCGAGATGGTGATCGTGCGCTTGTAGTGGATGTTGCCCGTCGACGGGTATTCCGGGAAGGCGAGCATCTCCGTCGCGGACGTGCCACTGTGCTCGGTCAGCGCATAGACCATTGGGCCGTAGTAGGGGATGCCGTCGCTGGCGCTGATTGCGCGGTGGCCGTTGTACAGCCGCGCCGCCGACGCCGGCGGGCAGATGCCCTGGCCGAACGCGTGGATGTGCATGAGGTGAGAGGAGCCGGTGAGCAGCCCCGTGGCTTCGATGGTCACGGTCGCGAGGTTGCCGTGTAGGCGGATCGTGGCCGTTCCGCTGCCGGTCACGTGGTTGGTGGGAACGGGACGCAGAGCCGCCTCGAACAGCTGTCCCTGTGGGGTGGAGGAGCCGCTTGAGGTCAAGGCGATGATCGCGGCCACCGCGGCAGCCAGCAGCAGTCCGACCGCGGGCCAGCGGTGGCGCCACAGCGGTCCGTGACCGCCCCTGTGGCTTCCGCGATGCTCGGTCGCGCGGGCCGCGTCCGTTTGCCCGCGGGGGAGCTTGGTCGGCGAGTCCAGCTGTGCCGCCACGGGTTGGGGTTGCGGCGATTCGTGGACCGGCTCGGGACCCCGCGCCGCCGTCGCCGAGGCGACCAGGCCGGGCGCGGCGTTGTCGGCGTCGGACGGGCTTGCTTCGCCGGTCGCGACCGTCGATTCGAGGCCGGTGTGGCGTGCGCCTCTGAGCGCGGCGGCCGCGTCGCGGGCGAAGTCGCCGGCTGACCGGTAGCGGTCGGCCGGCCGCTTGGCGATCGCCCGTTCGAGCACCGGTGTGAACTGCGGGTATGCGTCGGCGAGCGAGCCCTCGAGCGGTGGCGGCGGATCGTCGACGTGCGCAGCCAGTGTGGCAACGGAATGCTCGCGCTCGTAGGGCACCTTCCCGTTAGCATCTGATAGAAGACGCACCCGAGCGCGTAGATGTCGGTGCGCGCGTCAGTTGGCTCGCCGGTGATCTGCTCGGGCGCCATGTAGTCGACCGTGCCGATGAGGCTGCCTTGGGTGGTGAGCCCTGAGACGCTGTCGTGGCGTTTGGCGAGCCCGAAGTCGGTCAGGTACGCGTGCTCCTCGCCATCTCTGACCGCGATCAGGATGTTCGCCGGCTTGATATCGCGGTGCACGAGGCCCCTGTGGTGTGCTGCGTCGAGCGCCGAAGCGACCTGTGTGAGCAGCTCGACGCCGCGCGCCGGTTCGAGCGCGCCGTCGTTGAGCAGCAGTTCGCGCACTGCTTCCGTGCTGTCTTCTGCACGCGGATGAGCTGGGCCACGAGCTACCGACCCCCATCCGGCCCTGGCCGATCAACCCATCGACGCGATAACCGCCGACCACCGAGCCACGCTCCAACCGATCACCGCTGATATGCATTCTCAGACCCCGCGCTCACCGACGTTCAGGCGCGCTCCCAAACCATCCCATTCCGCGTCACGAGCAAGGTTAGCTCCGATCTGGGAAGGTTCAACCAGCGCGAGGAGGGAACGACGGCATCCAAGTACCCGCTCTCAGGCGGGTTCGTCGACGATCTGCAAGCTACGCGGTCACGCGACACATGCCTGGTCAGAGCGGCGACGTGCATGTTCGCCGACTCTCGAAGGCGTTTGGTTGTCGCCGCCTTTCGACACGGCACCGAGCCGCCTGGGAAACGCGACCGCGTCACGCTGTCCGGAGAGCTTCGCCAGCTGAGCTGCTGCCTCGCCTCCCCGCCGGCCGAGCCGATGAACTGGCGCGGGGCGAGGATCTTGGCAACCGGTGCGGGCCAGGTCCCGCAGCTTGTGCGCTATTGATAAGCCCGGACGCGCGCGAGACACGCCTCCACCACACCACCGGGTCGGCCTCCAGCGCCCGCCTGGACGGCCGCTTGAGCGTGAACCCCCACCGCGCGATGTAGCGCCCAACCTTCGAGAGATCAAACCGCACCCCCGCACTCGCGCTCGATCAAATCCGTCACCGCCGAGCGCGTCCACAACAAAAGCCGGGATCCGCAGCTGATCAGGATGATTGCTCTTGATCGCCTCAGCTAGTCTAGCTTGGCCTGCTGGACACCGGAGAGCATCAACTGCGACTCGGAGTCACGACCCCGCTTGCGCCTAGCGAGCGCCGTCCAGCCTAGCCTCCCCGCTCATAGCGCACGCGCTGGCGGCGCGGGCGCGCACAGTCTCCTGGACGGGGAATACAGTCGGATGATCAGCGCCGACGTGACCGGCGGGTCGTTGCTGGTTCGTTCTGGGGGCCTTCGGCCGTACGCGGATCGGTGAAATACCGGAAGATGGTGAAGCAGTTACGACGGGGTATTTCCCATCAGTCAGCGCCGGGCATGGAATGCCGAGTCCTCACTCACGTAACGCAGCTCTAACCAGCCACTCATCGCTGCCAAAAGCGCACCAAGACACAATCACTAACGCAAATGACTTCTGCAGT
>JBEKRJ010000963.1:0-2589 GCA_049518835.1 Solirubrobacteraceae bacterium | reverse complement strand
CTCGCCGAACTCGAAGAACTCTCCCTCCAAGCCGCCAACCACGCCGAAGGCTGGACCGACGAACCGAAAAGCCAACAAACCGGTTAACTGACTGACCCGAGAAGGAATTTTGCGACAGCCTGTTAGATTAGACGGCTGTACTGTCCCGGCTGCGGCGATCTGCCCGAGGCGGTGGAGTGGGCGCGCGGTGGCGCTCGCTACACACGCGACTTCGAGGATCTGACGGTGCGCCATGAGGCGCTATTGAACCGTGTGGGGTGTAGGTCCCCACCTCCGGGCTGTCGCAGCAGTTCGGTGAAGCGAGGGCAGCCTGACCCTGGAGACGCAGGGTCGGGCGGGAGCAGCCCCGTCGAAGCCGGGACCGGCCAGTACTGCCAGATGGCTGATGCTCGGGGGTCGGCGCTGCGGCTGGGGTCGACGACATCGGCGGCGTCAGCCAGTGGGCGGTCGCGTATGGCGGACCGAACTGAAGCGCGCGAAGTCGCGATCGAGAGTGACGACTTGACAGCCGTGTTCGAGGGCCACCGCCGCGATGACGGCGTCGGCGATCAGGTCGCCCGAGGCGTCCGCCTCATCGCATAGACTGCGTAGTAGCGTTAGGTGGCGTGGTCCTGGGCCGACTGTGAGATGCCGCGGTTGAGCGCAGGTGGCGGCGATGAACGCAAATGCTTCGGGACGGGGCGTCGGGACCTCGAAGATCCGGCGGTTGGTCGCGAGGCGCAGGAAGGCGGCCCAGACGAGCGCCGGCACGGCGAAGCGCTCCTCACCGGTGAGCATCTGATCGAACCATCGGCGCACCGGCGCGTGGTGGGGGTGGTCGTCACGGTGCGCTGCCAGGACGATGTTGACGTCCAGTAGGAGCACTCGATCAACGCTGTTTTTCGAGCTCGACGCCGTCGTCGAGGGCCTCGCTAAGAGCTCGATTGGAGCTGAGGTCGATGCCAGGCCGTGGGCCCGTGCCGCCACGGAAGATCGGAACCGGCGGTGCCTTGCGTGGTCGCTCGGCTTCGTTGAGCTCGCGCTGGAGGGCAGCGTCTACGAATTGCCCAAGCGTTTGGCCGCGTTCGCGAGCACGGCGCTTGGCAGCCGCCAGCAACTCATCAGAGACGGAGATCGTGGTGCGCATGATGCCTAGCGTACAGCATCAAGAGCATCACTGGTGCAGGACGACGGTCGAATGAGCGCACGCCGCGCTGCGTTCTGCGCAGCGGTCGTCGGATCGTTCTCTCGTTCTGGCAATGCTCGTTATCGGAACCCGATGGGCGTTGTGGTTCCGATAACGCGGTCGCGAGCGCGCGGTATAGAGTCGCGACGTGGGTTCTGATACCAAGAAGCGCCCTGCGCGGAGACGAGCCCCGGTCGTCGTCTCGGACTCGGCGGCGGTGCTGGTCGATTATGAGCAGTGGCTAGAGCGTCAGGCTCAGGCGCCTAACACCCCGGGGCAGCGGTTTAGGCGTTGGAACTCGTCGAAGCAGACGACGACGTGGGGGCCGAGCCGGGTTAGGGAGCGTAGTTGGGCGTGGAGCATCTCGCTGGTGTCGTTGGCTTGGCGCGCGCCGCGGCGGACGGTGCCTTTGAGTAGTTTGAGGTCGAAGCCGAGTTCGCGTTCGAGTACTTCGAGTTCGCGTGCGGCGGCGCGGCGGACGGCGTGTTCGGGGTGGTTTTGGAGGCCGTCGTTGACGCATGAGATCACGGCGGGGATGCTGAGCGCCCGTTTGAGCTCGACCCGGATCGTGGTGTAGATGGGGGTGTCGGGTTCTTGTTTGCGGGCTGTCGGGTTCTTGTTTGCGGGCGAGTTCGCGTTCGAGCAGGGTTAGAAACGAGGATTTGCCGGTGTCGCGTGCGCCGAAGATCGCGACGTTGGTGCTTGCCTTCAGCGTCAGCGCGACGTGTCGGGCGAAGTTGTCCATCCCGATGATCTTCGCCGGATCGAGGAGCGGGCGGTCCCATACGAATGGGTTGAGGGGCATGCGTCGGCTAGTGTAGCGCCGCTCGCAACACGCCTGTAGCGGCTCACGCTACATTTGTGGGTCGACGGGGCGCTACAGAACCGGTCGCGGGGCGATCGCCGGCGGCGGGGCGTCGGCGCGTCGCCAACGGGCCTGAGTGAATACGATGGGCGACACCCGTCCGCGACTTATGCGCCAACGTCTCGTCGTCACTCCCGTCCAGTATCGCCGTGTCGCGTACGCCACGCTGATCGCGCTGACGGTGATCGTCTTCACCGGCGCGGCGGTGCGCCTGACGAGCTCGGGTCTGGGCTGTCCGGATTGGCCGCGTTGCTATGGCAAGGCGTTGCCGCCGCTGAGCACGCATGCGCTGATCGAGTTCGGAAACCGTGCGATCTCGGGGATCGTCGGCGTGTTGACGGTGATCGCGGCGGTGCTCGGGTTCACCCGCCGCCCGTACCGGCGTGATCTGGCGTTGCTTGGGCTGACGCTGCCGGTGGGTGTGCTCGCGCAGGCGGTGCTCGGCGGCTTCACGGTCCGTGAGCATCTCGCGCCGGGGTTCGTGATGGCGCATTTCAGTCTGTCGTTGATCAATGATCATTCTGATCGGCGCTGTCGCGCTGGCGTGGCGCGCCACCTA
>JBEKRJ010000962.1:0-2582 GCA_049518835.1 Solirubrobacteraceae bacterium | reverse complement strand
AAGGATCTGTTCGTGCATCACAGCGCGATCCAAGGCAACGGCTTCAAGTCGTTGGCTGAGGGCGCGAAGGTGAGCTACGACGCCGAGCGGGGTCCGAAGGGCCCGGCTGCCGCGAACGTCCAGAGGCTGTAAGCCACGGAGCCACGGACTGCGACCGCGCGAGCGAGGGTTCACGTAGGAAGACCCTTGCTCGCTCTGGTCCGCGTCACACGTGCGGCTGGCCGCTGCACTGGAGGCGAGAGCAGCCCCGGGCGACACTGATGTGCAGCGAGGGGTCCCGGTAGGAACGGAGCAACAAAGCACGCTAAGTCGTTCGCTTTGGTGAACGACTTAGCCCAGCCAGGTCCCGAAGCGACACGTCGCAAGTGTTCTCCCCGGGGCCCAGACGAGCCGTCCGGAAACTGAGGAGAATAACCGGACACCACGGTTCCGGCCGGCCGTCAAAGATCGGCGCCGAGCCCCCAGGAGGCGTCGACAACACCGTCGGCAAGGACGCTCCGATCGGAGCCGGTCCGTCCGGGGGTTGACGCACAATCCCCTCGGGGGTTCTCGCCCGCCGCCTGGGCGGATTCTCGGGACGTGTCGGCGCGTCTATCGGAGATCGGCGTCGGCCTGAGTTTCGGATGGACTTTGTGGCTGTCGCCCCCTTCTCCTATCAATTGCGACCCGGGCAGGGGGCATCGTCCTGTCACACGCTCGCCGATGCGAGGACTATGGAATGGGCCTTCAGGTCGCTTGCATCCATAGGGCCATGTCGCCATGCCTGTGCGCGAGCTATAGGCGCGCGAGTACGAGTCCGGTGGCGAGCAGGACCATCGCCACCGCGCACGCTTGTAGGGCGCGCTCCATCGGCGCCGCCAGGCGCGCGGCGTCGAGCGGCACGGTTGATCCGTCCGCGAGCCTCTGCTCTCCGGTGAGCGAGACGGTGCGCCGGCGTAGCTCGCGCACGGGCGTACTGAGACTCCGCTGCGCGACGAGCAGCATGGCGCACCCACCCGCCGCCAGCAGTGCCGAGGGGCGGAGTTCCAGCGCGTTGACCCAGTACGCCGTCAGGACCGGGAAGACGCCCCACGAGACCGCAAGCCAGAAGGTGGTGTGAAAGCGCCCGCCGAACCACTCGAGGTTGTAGGCGAGCACTATGAACACGCCCGCGAGTACGAACGGGATCAGGGTGAGCGAGATGGTCACCGCCCCCACGATCCCGATTGCCGCCGCTCCCGTCAGCGAGACGACCGCGAGAACGACAAGCGCGCGGCTCGAGAGGTGCGTACCCAGCGGCCTACCGTGTAGCTCGTCCAGCACGTGCGCGCCCACGCCCACCGCCAGGAAGAACGCTGCGAGAGCCGCCGCCAGCCGTCCCGGGTACAGGTGCGGAGCGACCGCGGCCCCAATCGCCACGTTGGCCAGATTCCACGCCGTGTAGGGAGGATGAAGCAGGGTCACGAGGTCCCGCCACCCACCCGGGCGCAGCGCGTAGAACGCCGGACGCTCAAGCGATGGTGAGGCCCCTCGGATTGTTCGGCCCGTCGGCTCCATCTCAGTGAACCCTCAGACTCTCACATCTGCTGTGATGAAACGCTGATCAGCTTCGGGAGATCCTGACGGTTCGCGCCGGCGGGGCTTTGAGCGTCCGGATGGTTATGGAAACCGCCAATACCACGCGGCAC
The DNA here is from genome assembly GCA_049518835.1 of Solirubrobacteraceae bacterium. Taxonomy (GTDB): domain Bacteria; phylum Actinomycetota; class Thermoleophilia; order Solirubrobacterales; family Solirubrobacteraceae; genus Palsa-465. The sequence continues at coordinate 915 of JBEKRJ010000962.1, read as the reverse complement.
CGTAAGCTGCCGGCGATGGGCGACGAGTGGACGTTCCTGTCAGACCACGCGCACGTGCTGATCGCGCTGGCGCGGGAACCACGTAGCGACGTGACCGCGGTGGCGGGATCCTCCGCGACCTCGAAGCGGGCGGCTACATCCGCGGCGGGAGCACGAGGGTTCGACGGAGTTCACCTACGTCGACCGCGACAAGCCGCTGCGCCACAGCGTCGAGCGCCATCACCCGCGGGTAGGTTGGGTTTATGACTGATGGCGTTCGTATCCGAGAGATCGAAGGCGAGAGGGCTCGGCGGAAGGCGGCGCGCGAGAGGATCGGCGCTTACCACGAGCAGCAGCTGAGGTTGCTGCTCGAGCGGGTCCGGGAGGGGTTCAGGAAGCTTGATGCGGATGAGATCGATCCGTTCGAGCTCGGTGAGTTGATCCATCACTACAAACGCTCGGCGCAGAAGCTCTGGAGTTTTGCGGGTCCAGCGGGTCTGGGTGGGAGCACGCGGCGTTGACGCTTGAGTGGTGGCGCGAGCAGGGTGAGCAGGAGCCTGATTGGTGGGAGGCGGCGAGCCGCGCCGCCGGCGCGGCTGAGCCGGTCCCAGCGCGGTTCGACCGGGCCCGCGCGGCAACACCGGAGTGATGCCAACTGGACCTTTCCCGAGGAGTGGGGCCTCTTATCCCGTTCGCCTGCCGAGCGCGGCGACTGGCCCGGCGCAAGCGACAGCCCAGCCCTTTTCAGGCTCTCCGGTGATGATCGTAGGTGACGACACGCGAACACGTGTTCGTGCCGGCCGCTCCGAACGATGTCACCCGCTTGCCGCCCCAACGCTCGCCCGACCAAGGCGAGATCCCGGCGCCCGCACGGCAAAACGGCGCAGCGAGAAGGGGAATCGAGCGGGCAGATGCCCGGCACGCCACGGCCCGTCA
>JBEKRJ010000961.1:0-3404 GCA_049518835.1 Solirubrobacteraceae bacterium | reverse complement strand
ACCGACCGCATTATTCGTTGCGCAGCACGATCTCACCGCCACCGTAGAGAGTCCCAGGGATGGTGAATGGATCGCTTCGATCCACAGCGGATCTCTCGACGCCCCGGCTCGTTGAGGACAGCGATCCGGCGCGGAATCGATCACACCAGCCGGCCGCTGGCCGAGTTGCACACGGTCCGGTCGGCCGCCCGTCTGGCACCGTCGATGGTCACCGCGACGCGGTGGTCGAGTAAGACACGCGCCTGCCGCCCGCAGCGGCGCGCCAATCAACGCGCTGGCTGCAGCGACCCGATGCGTCCGCGACCGCCAGGCTGCGGGTGTCACGCCCTCGGGAGTCCACGGCGTCGAGCCGTGGTGACGCAGGCGGCCTGACCGCGAGCCGCGCCGCGCCGCTCGACAGTCTCCGGACGAGCTTGGCGAGCGAAACCAAGCCGCGACCACTCCCGTCGCGGGTCAAGACCGCACCGCCACGGACGCGAGCCGCGAGCCGATCCCGGGAATTGGATCGCGCATCACGCGAGGACCCGGTCGCGTGGCTGCATCGCCCACCGGGTGCGTTGGCTGTCTGACCGGACCTTGCGCGAACATGGATCGGATTACCCCCCCGAGGTTGAGAGGTTTGGACATGCGACAAGTCACGATCGCGATCGTCGCTGTGGTGTTGGCGCTCGCCGCCGACGCGGTGGCTGCCGCCGACAGCGCCGGCCAGATGGGATCGGCGCAGGTCACGCTGCTGCCCGCCCCAACCGTTACGTCACGCCGGATCACTTCGCGCAGCTGCCGTTGTACCTGATCGAGTGCACGACCGCGAACGTATGCCTATCGAAGATGGCGCTGTATCAGACCAAGGGATCGCCGCACGACGAGCCAGCCGACTCGATCACGATCGGCGCGCGGCTGAGCCGGAGACGCTCAGTGGCGTTCTTCCCGGACACTCGCGACACCGAATTCCCTGCCGTACGGCTGCTACCGGCGGCGTGGCAAAAGCTCACCCGCGACCACGTGCTCGCCACGACGCTGGTCGCGAGCCTGCCGTCCGATCAGCGCTAGGTCCTTGCCTACGTGATCCTGCGCCCGCCCCTTCCACGCGAGCGCGTGTGGTGCCAACCGTTCACCCTGGACCCGCAGTGCGCCAACGCCGTCGGGCACCTCGGTTAGCCCGCGTTCGCGCGACAACCACAGGCTCGTAAGCTCGCAATCGCGCCTGGATGTCATTGTGATGGTGGCGTGCCCGGCGGCTTGGGTCCTGAAGGGGCGAGTTCGTATGACGTTGGCGAGCGGGCATCCAAAAGTGAGCTTGGGGTCCGCACCGTGTGGTGCGCCGAACGCGCTAACACGTGACCGCGAGGTCGCTCTCGTCCGCGCGCTGGTCCGCGACGGATACGTCGACTCCGGTCTACCCATCCGCAAGCGGGGGTACGGCGAGCGCCCGCGTCTTGCCCGTACCCGTTGCGAAGTCCCAAGCTGGCACGGCTCGTGTCTGATCCGGAGCGCGATTGGCTATCGCTGGTGTGGCTCGGTGCGGTTACGCGCGGCTGTCGAGGCTGTTGGCTCTCGGTTGGCTGCGGGTTCGGGTGTCTCGGTGCGGGCGATGATTGTGCGGACAGTCGCGTGCGCGACGCCTGCGCAGGCGCCGATTTCGCGGTGCGCAAGACCGAGCCGGGCAGCGCGGATCACGGCCTGCTCGTATTCGGTTTCGGTCTCGCGCTTGCGGCGTGCCAGCCGTCCGATTTGGCGCAGCGCGTCGGGGCGCAGCTCGTCGCGCGTGCGGGCCTGCCCGATCCGTTCAGCGTCAGCAATCGCGCGCTCGCTGCGCGCGCGACGCGCCGGTGCGGTTCCTGCTGGTCGTGCAAGCCGGCGTCCGCCTCGGCGCGAAGCCGTTCGGCGGCAGCCGTCGCGATCGCTTCCAGCTCGGGCGTGAGCGGCCGTGCTGGGGCCGGCACGATGAGGCGTCAGCCGGCCCGGCCGGCACACGATCTGGGCCTTGCCCCACCCGGGGTTTGACCTGTCTGCATGGCCGGGCGGGCGTGAGCGAGCAGGCGCGGCGAGGCTTGCGACGGGGTGCGAGCCCACGCTGACGTCTCGATCGTCGAGCCTGCGACGGGGGTGAAGGCAGCGCCGGGGGGAGGCCTGGCGCACCGCGATGGCTGGGTTGGGCCGGCCAGATGGGACGTCGCGAGGGCGCGGTAAAGAGCGCGCGGCGTCTGCTTCGCGGTCTGCCAGCGCGCTCGTGGAGTGGTTGACCAACGAAATGAAGGAGACGACATGCTGTCGGGCAGCAGCAGTGACGAGCGGGCGGCCGGGCGTTCGGAGGTCGCCGTGCCGTGCCGGCGTGGGGATCGGGAGCACGCGTCCGGCGAGGTCGTACAGGCGACGTCGTGCAGGCGACATCGCTGGACGCGTGGGCGTACATCGGCCGCCTGCACGCCGAGCTTGGCTTCTACGCCGAGTGCTCGGGAGCTGGGACTGGGAGCTGTGCGGCTGTGCAATCTGCCAGGCGGCGGCGGTGCGGCACGCCAACGAGCTCCCTGGGGGGGACTGGTAGCCAGGCGGCGGAGCCGGAGGCGTCGGCGCGCGCGCTTGGCGCCCGGTCGGTGCGATCAACGACAGACCAACGAAGAAGGAGAGCGTGATCGGAACTCCGATCGACGGCCAGCTGGCGGCGGAGCACGGGCGCTCGTGGACGCGTGCGCAGCGACGGCGGGTTGCGTGCCGCGACGGTCTGGAGTGAAAGCACGAACGTGGAGGGCTGATGTGGACCACGACGATCCAGGCTCTGCCAGCGATAGCCTTCGGGATATGCCGACGCTTGTGTTGGACCCCGCGCCAAGTGAGTTTGAGGCGATGTTGGAACGTCGTCGCAGCCGCGGTTTGGACCGGCATGACGAGGTGTGGACGGGTGTCTACGTGATGATGCCCGCTCCCGGGGAGGCGCATTGGCTGGTGGACGACCAGCTTGCCGAGTTGCTGCGGCCGCTGGCGCGGCAGGCCGGGCTTGTCTCCAGCGGCGAGTTCAACCTCGGGGACAGGGACGACTACGTGATCCCGGATCGGGGGCTGCATCGGCCCGAGGTCCGCGGTGACTGGCGCTCCACGGCCGCGCTTGTCGTGGAGATCCTCTCGCCCGGTGATCGGACGTGGGAGAAGCTTGGGTTCTACGCCGCCCGTCACGTCGAGGAGGTGGTGATCGTGGATCCACGCGAGCGGACGGTCAGCTGGCTGGCATTGCGCGACGACGGCAGCTACGGCGCGGCGGACCACAGCAGCCTCATCGACGTCGGCGTCGCAGAGCTGTCGGAGCGGATCGACTGGCCGGAATAGCAGGTCGCTCCGCTGCGGGCTCACCGAAGGGATGGCTGGCTCGCCGGTGAGCGGCGCCAGCACGCTGGTCACTTGCCACTCGT
>JBEKRJ010000960.1:0-3563 GCA_049518835.1 Solirubrobacteraceae bacterium | reverse complement strand
CATCACCCGTCGCCCCGCCCGCTCGCTGCGCACGTACACCTTGGCGTCGTCTGCGTAGCGAACGAATCGGTGGCCACGCTGGTCAAGCTCTCGATCGAACTCGTCCAGCACGATGTTGGACAGCAGCGGTGAGAGCGGGCCGCCTTGCGGGACGCCCTGCTCGCTTGCGATCACGACACCGTCCGGCAACAGCACCTTGGCCTTCAGCATCCGTCCGATCAACACGAGCAGCCTGCGGTCTGAAACTCGCTCCGCGAGTTTTGCAGTCAGCCGCTGGTGGCAGACGAGATCGAAAGAAGACACGACACACTACCCACCTCGATGGCTTTCCGGCGACGGTCCGGGTGGTGCGGGCGCGTCACCCGTTGGAGGGCCGCTCGCTTGGGCTGATCGGTTGGATGTGCCGCCGGCGGCGGCTGGAGTTGATCGTGGTCCTGGCGGATGGCAGCCGGCTGTTGGTCCCGGCGGCGTGGACTGATCTGGAGGCGTCGGTGTCCGCGCCGCCGGCGGTGGGGACGTTGGGCTCGGTTGACGATCTGCTGGCGATGCGGCGGGTGCTCGACGGTCTGTTGCGCTCGTTGAGCGCGGCTGCGGAGCGTGGATGATGATCGGCCATCGGTGCGAGATCGGGGCGTTTGCTGGCCCTGCGCGTGGATCGTTGGTCGGCCGCGGCGGGCAGTTGCTGGTGCGCGTCAGGGTGTTCGACGGACCTGACTGCGTTGATCCGCTTCCCGACGCGTACTGCGACCTGTGGCCCGCGGAGGCGCGCGAGCTGGCGTTTTGCCTGCTGGCCGCGGCCGAGCAGGCCGAGCAGCTAAGCCGCGGCGCCGGGTTGGGAGGGGTGACGCAGTGAGCGTGTCGGCCGCGAGCGGGGGCTCGCACGCGGGCTTATGGCGTGTCGACAACCGCCGCCTGGCGCGCGTGGCGTGGTCCTGGGCGGCGCGATGTCGTCCTGGACGAGCGCGATCATCTGCTCACGACTCATGCAGCAAGGAGATTGATGGTGCAATTGCGGCTGGATCTGGCGACGTCACCGGCGCCCCCGGCGGCGTTGTGGGAGCTGATCGGCGAAGAGCAGCGCCGTGGCGCGATGGCGCTGTTGGCGGCGTTGATCGCGCAGACGGTCGCTGGCGAGGCGGACAGGGAGGCGGTCGTCGATGAGTGAGCACGAGAAGCTGACCGCCTCGCATCTGCGCCGGCAGGCGTTCATCTATCCGCGCCAGTCCACCCAGGGGCAGCTCGAGCGCAACGTCGAATCCACGGCGCGGCAGTACGGGCTGGTGGATCGCGCGGTTGAGCTGGGATTCACACGCGAGCAGGTGGTGGTGATCGACGACGATCTGGGGATCTCGGCCGACGGTACGGCGGAGCGCTCGGGGTTTCAGCGATTGATCGCGGAGGTCGCGCTTGGCCACGCCGGGCTGGTGCTGGGTCTCGAGGTTTCGCGCGTGGCTCGCAACAACAGTGACTGGTACAGGCTGCTGGATCTCTGCGGTGTCACTGACACTGTGATTGGTGACCTTGACGGTTTGTATCACCCTGGCTCGTTTAACGACAGGCTGCTCCTGGGCATGAAAGGCACGATCAGCGAATGAAAGGCACGATCAGCGAGGCCGAGTTACATATGATCCGCCAGCGGCTGGACGGCGGGATCCGCAACAAGGCCAAGCGCGGTGAGCTGCGTCGGGGAGTGCCGGTCGGCCTGGTGTGGGGCGAGGGTGACGGCGAGATCCTGCTCGATCCCGACGAAGCCGTCCGCGGCGCGATCCAGACGATCCTGGATCGGTTCGGCCAACTCGGCTCGGCCAGGCAAGTGTGGCTGTGGATGCGCGAGGAGAGCATCCTGTTTCCGCTCAGGCGCTGGCAGGGCGCCGAGATCCAGTGGGTGACACCGTCCTATCACCAGGTGCACAGCGTGCTGTCAAGCCCGGCGTACGCAGGCGCGTACGCGTTCGGCAAGTCACGGCGGGAGCGCTATATCGATGAGCACGGCCAGCCGCGCAAGCGCACCCGCAAGTTAGCCCAGCAAGAGTGGGAGGTGTTGCTCTGGGAACACCACCCCGGGTACATCGACAAGGCCACGTTCGAACACAACCAGGCACGGCTGGCGTCCAACACGCGCCCGCGCGCGCACGAGCCGGGCGGCGCGGTGCGCGAGGGCGCCGCGCTGCTTCAGGGGATCGCCGTCTGCGCTCGCTGCGGACGCAAGCTCAAGGTCCACTATCAGGGCAAGCGCGGCCACAAAGGCCCCGCCTATCACTGCCCCGGCAGCGTGCTGGTCGAGGGCCGCGCCCAGTGGTGCATGCGGGTCGGCGGGGGAAGGATCGACGAAGCGGCCGCAGGCGCCCTACTGGACGCGCTCACGCCCGCCGGGGTCAAGGCCGCGCTGCGTGCGGCCGAGGCGCTCGAGCAAGACCACGACGCCGCGCTGGCACAGTGGCGGCTGCAGGTCGAACGCGCCCGCTACGAGGCTGACCGGGCCGAACGCCGCTACCGCCAGGTCGAGCCCGAGCACCGGCTCGTCGCCCGCGGCCTTGAACGCGACTGGGAGCGCGCCCTCGGCGCGCTCGCCGAGGCCGACGCCGAGCTAAAGCTGCGCGAACGCCAACGCCCGCGCACGCTCACCGCCCAAGAGCGCGAGCAGCTGCTAGCGCTCGGCTCTGACCTCGGACGCGTGTGGTCGGCACCGAGCACCACCGACCGCGACCGCAAACAGCTGCTGCGCTGCCTGATCGAGGAGGTGATCGTCGACGTCAACCGCCAACAGCACCGCGCGACGCTCACCCTGCGCTGGCGCGGCGGCGCGCTCACCGAGCTCGCCGTCCCGCTTGCAAGACAGCAGCCCAAGATCCGCACCGACGAGGACACGATCGCGCTGCTCGGGCGGCTCGCCGCCCACTACGACGACGCGACGATCGCCGGGATCCTCAACCGCCAAGACCGCCGCTCCGCCACCGGACAGCGGTTCACCGCCCAGATCGTCTCAAGCCTGCGCGGTCACTGGCACATCCCCCGCTACCAGCCGCCGGCCGAGCCGCCAGACGGCGAGCTGCTGCCGATCGCAAAGGCCGCCGAACAACTCGACGTCGCCGCCTCCACCCTGCACCGCTGGCTACAAGCCGGGTTCATCGCCGGCGAGCAAGACACCGCCGGCGCCCCCTGGCGGATCCGCGTTAACGACGAACTGCGCGCCCTATTCGTCGAACAAGCGCCGCCCGGCTACGTGCCGATCCTCGACGCGATGCGAACCCTCGGCGTCACCCGCCAGACCGTGTTGCAGCGTGTAAAGCGCGGCGAACTGCAAGCCCTCCACGTTCACACCGGACGCCGAAAAGGCCTGCGAATCCTGGTCCCACAAGCCGAACACGCCCTATTTGACCCCACCCCCATCACCGCGGAGGCATTGTGACGATGGCACCAAAAAGGCCCGGATGTCAAGGTCTAGCACCCAGTCCTGCTTCCAGCAACGTCGGCGTGTCACGGCCAGCGCGTCGTGAGCGCTTCGCCCCGGACGATAGCCGTAACTGTCAGTATGGAAGATCGGCTCAAGCTTCTCCTCCAGC
>JBEKRJ010000959.1:0-3660 GCA_049518835.1 Solirubrobacteraceae bacterium | reverse complement strand
GAGCCGCCGGGCGGGCCTCGACCCTGTCGTTTGTGCGCAGCGCGCGATCTGCTGGAGGGGGGCGCCAGGGGGTCCGGGGGATGTGCCCCCGGACTACATCCAGCGCTACGAACCTCGATTACCCACCCACGGAAGCAGCAGTAGCCCCCTCTTTCGAGCCGGGCCACGAGGCCAATTATCCACGACAGCCAGCTGTTGGACTGGCCCTGCACCCGTGGCTTCCCGTAGCCTTACTTGTCCGGCCGCGGCTTGTCAAGTGCCGACCGAGGGTTAGCGCCGTTGGGGTGCGTTGGCGCGCGCGTTTGGGGGTGCGAGGGCGCGTTGGGTGCAGCGGATGGTTTGCGCGCGGGCGCCCGGCCTTACATTGGTCCACGACCCTGGTGTGTGGCCGGGCCGGCGACAAGATGTTGATGGGGTGATCCCGCTGAAGTAAGCGTTGCGGCCGCTCGATCTTTCTAGGCCGTGCACACGAACGTGTCGGCAGCGACAATGAAGGAACCAGCCGCGGCGCATCGGTGTGAGTGAAGACTTGACGCGCGCGAACCATCTACGTGGTGACAAGTTGGAGATTTGAGTTGGAAGCGAATCGCGGGAGTGACTGGTTGTTGATCTGCCAGGTGCCGGCCCCTGGCCGGCTTGGCCGCCAAACAGCGGACCCGAAGCCCGGGTCAAGCGGCCAGAGCATCGGCACGCTTGCGGGTTGCCGGACGCTCTGTCTTGCGAGCGCTGCCGCTTGACGCGCGGCGCGCGGCTCCGCTACCCGACTCGCGCGGCCTGTCTGACGGTGGCGCGAGGGCGTCGTCGCCGAGCTCACGGAGCTTGTGGTAGCAGCGTTTGAGCAGCTCGCGCGCGAGCGCCAGGCAGGCGCGGTTGCCGCCGAGTCGCTCGGCGGCCTGCTCGTAGTGGTCGCGGTCGGGGGAGCCGGGCAGGCGGGCTGCCTGGGCGGCCTTCGTACAGCGCCCAGCGCAGCGCCGGCGGCCTCTGCCGCGAGAGATGCCCGGGTGAACGGTGCCGATCGGATTGGTAGACGGTGATGTCCATCCCGGCGTAGCGGACAGCGTCACGACTGTTTGCGAACCGCTGGCAGTCGCCCAGCTCGGCGAGGATCGTGACCGCGCGCAGCTCCCCGATCCCGTAGTACGCCTCGATCAGCGCCCTGCAGCCGGTCTGCCGGCGCGCGTACGGGCGCAACTGTCGATCAAGCGGCGTGACCTGCACATCCAGCGCGTCGATCATCGCCAGCGAGACAGTGATCTGCTCGCGCGCGGTCGCGGGTAGCGCCAAGCCCGCGAGCCAGTCACGGCCGTCGCCCTTCATCAATTGGCGCCGCTGTGGGCAGCCGTGGTGATAGAGCACCGCCTGGATTCGCTGCTGCCACTCGCTGTGCTGCTCGATCAACGAGTGACGCAGCCTGACCAGCGCGCGCAGGTCGAGGATGTGATCGGGCGGGATCCACGACTCCGGCAGCCGCCCGGCTAACAGCAGCTCGCAGTGATGACGAGCGTCCGCACGGTCGGTCTTCGCGCGCCGCTTGTTCCCGCGCCGCGCCGCGGTCTCCGCCGGCTCGGCCAGATGCACCACCTCCCCCGACGCCCGCAGTTCCTCGACCAAAAACCGCCAGCCAGTCGTCGCTTCCAGCGCGACCTCCAGCTGCTGGCCAGCGAACCGCGCAAGGAACCGGCGCACCCCGGCACGGTCCGCCGGGTGCACCCGCGCGCGGCTGATCTCACCGCTGGCCACGTTGATCCACTCCACGGTGATCTGCACCCGATGCTGGTCTACACCCATCACGATCGCCATCCGGTCAAACCTCCTCTCTAGGCAAACACGAGCAGGATCCACTTTCCGACCCATCGAATACGGGCTCTCCTGGCATCAATGTGGTCAGTGTGAGGCGATGTCGAGTCGGTGTAGTTCGTGTGGTAGGTGAAGGGTGATCGGTCCGCAGGTGAGCATGATGAGTGCGAGTGCGTGGAAGCCGTACGCGCGGCGGGTGATCAGCCGGACCTTGTTGTTGAGCGCTTCGGTGCGGCCTTGGTTGATCCCGAGGCGGATCGCGGCGAGGATCCCGTCGCGGTGTTTGCGGATCGTTTTTCCGAGCCGGGTGAACGGCTTCAGGCGGCTGCGGGCGAGGCGGCTGAGCAGCCGGTCGATGAGGATCGTGACGTCCTCGAGGGAGAGGCCGGGTTGGAAGATCGCGCGGACGGCTTCCTTGAGCGTGTAGGCGCGCCATACCTCGCCGCCGGCGGTCTTCAGCCGGGCGAGCGTGGCGGCCTGCTGGTCGGTGAGCTTGGTGGGAGCCTTGAGCAGCGCCCAGCGCGCGTCCTTGAAGCGCCTGGCGGCGTCCTGGTCGCCGAGGGAGCGCAGCTCGTTCCAGTAATCGCGGCGGACCTCGTCGAGCGCCTGGTTGGCGAGCTGAACGACGTGGAAGGGGTCCACGCAGATGATCGCCTGGGGTGCGTGGTGGCTCGTGGAGGCGGCGTAGCCGCCGGTCATGTCCATCGAGACGGCGCGCAGCTTGCTGGCGCGCGCGAGCAGCTGCGGGTCGAGTTCGCTGCCGTCGGCGAGCCACGCGGCCGGGACGCCGTGGCCTGCGGGGACGGTCGGGCACGGGCCGAACGGGACCATGATCGCGGGCTCTGGTGCCTGCCGTGGCTGGCTGGCGGGCGGCTGGGGCGGCGGGGAGGGGGACGCGGGGTCGGGGTCTAACTCAAGGAAGAAGCGGTCGGCGGCGTTCTCGCCCTTGCCCTTGCACCCCCACGCGATGCATCGTCGCTGGTGGTCGGCGACGAGCGTCAGGTAGTTGTGCTGACGCTTCCAGGAGACCTCGTCGATCCCGATCTCGAACAGGTCGTTGAGCCGCTCGGGGTCGAGTTCGTCGTCGCACACGCGCTTGATGATCCGCCCGACCGTGCGCCAGTCGATCCGCAGCATCCGCTTGATCGTCGTCTTGTCGGTCCGCGTCGCCAGCCACGCGACCAAACTCTCGAAGTCGCGCGTGAACTCAGAGTCCGGTCGCGCGAACGGGACCGCCTCCGTACGCGCCCCGTGCTGCGGGCAGACCAGCCGCCGGCGCCGGCAATGGAGCTCGAGCCGCCAGGCCCCGAGATCGAGATGCCGCCAGACGGAGTTCTCAGGTCGCGTGTCCTTGCGCGCCCGCGTCGAGTAGCCGCACTCCGGGCAGACCAGCCGTCGGCGACGCAGCGCCACCTCGACCACTACCGTGTCCGCCTTGAACCCCACCTTCTTGACCAGCACCCCCTTGCCGAGGCGCAGAAGCCTGGAAAATGCCGTCGTGACGCGCACGCTTTCTCTCCTCGCAAGCCGTTGACCGTAGAACAGCCAGCAGCCTGTCAGGGAGGCGGCGGGCGCGTCGCCAACCAGTGCGCAACCTCCGAGAATTTCTTCAGCCGGAGAAAGTCCTGCTCAAGCCCGTAATCCGGCTCTCACCGTGTCCACATTGATGCCGGGAGGCCCCCATAAGGCTGGGTAGATCATCAGCGTCACCCCGAGAGTCGCAAGAAGGAGCAGGACGAGAGCCGCGTCCGCGATGATCGCCACGTCTCAGTTCTACCCAACCGCGACGCCCGCCCATTCAGTGAGCCGACCCGCCCCGCGGTGCGTCGTCGGCCGTCGTCAAGATACAGCCGATCATGCTCT
>JBEKRJ010000958.1:0-5716 GCA_049518835.1 Solirubrobacteraceae bacterium | reverse complement strand
TCGCGCTCGGCCTGCGGGTGCGTGTGGCGGCCGATCACCAATGGGACCGCGGTCCCGAACGGCCGATGCTGATATCGCACCTCGATCCGGGTCAGGTCGAACGGGTCGAACACCAGCTCGACGTTGCGGCCCACGAGCGCCGGGTCGACCTCATATTGGTTTGAGTGCAAGGACACCGTCGCCGTCTTCGTGACCGTCCGCTCCTGGCTCCACAGGAACGCTTCCCGCAGCAGCGCCGGGGTCGGCAGCGGCGGCGCGCCCGCAGCGTCGAACCGGGCCAGCGGCGTCTGTCCGGTCTGCGAGTGCACCCGTCTGTGGTAGACGACCTCGAGCCACGCGGAGAACAACCGGTTGAGCTGCGCAAGCTCGACGCCGTCATCGATCTCGACCAGGAACTGGTCGCGTACCGTCCGGAAGAACCGTTCGATCTTCCCCTTCGTCGTCGCCGCGCGCGGGCTCGCGTACGCCGAGCACCGCGCACGCGCGCAGCAGCTGCGAGGACACGAACGCAGACCCGCGATCGACCAGAATCCCCGCCGGGACACCCCGGGACATCAGCCCGGCCCGGAGCGCGGCCTCCAGTCGGAACACGTCCTCGCCGGTGCCCCACCGCCACCCGACCAGCACGCGGGAGTGATCATCGATGAACGCCAGCAGCACCGCCCGCCGCGCCGCCGCGCCAGCCAGCACCGGACCGTGTAATCCGTCCCCCGTCCACAACTCGTTGCGCACACCAGCTTCGAAGCGGCCATAGACCTTCCCCGGCGAGCGGCCATCCCCGGGGACGTTCAAGCCGGCGCGGGCGAGGATCTCCCGGACCTGCGCCGCGGTCCGCTCCGGCCGCTCCCGCTTTAACGAGAACGCCAGCTCGAGCACCTCGGCCGGCGTGCGGGGCAGCACCACACGAGGCGCAGGAACGAGCGCCTCAAACCCGCCCCGACGGTACGCGCGGATCCACTCATCCAGCGTGGCGCGCGCGACCCGCACCAGCCGCCCGTCGGGGCCGACATGATCACGATCAGCAAGCGCGCGAACCAGCCGGCCGCGCTCAGCCTTCGACAGACCAGGATCGGCCGCGTCGCGGACTATCCCGCGCGGCCTGTTATCCCGAGCCGCCCGGGTTTCTCCTGCAAATAGCGGGGTCGGATGATCGATCGCTCGGGATAACAAGAGCCGCCGAGGTGAGGCTTGCGGTCTTCGTCATTCACGATTTGACAGGAGGCCGCGATGGGCATGGCAGTCCGCTCGTTTCAGGCGGTGAGGGGGCCGTTGGCGTCGTACGCGTCGGGGTATCGAGTTGAGCTGATCGCTCGTGGCTATTCGCTGGATGCGGTTCGGCTGCGGCTGTGGCAGCTGGATCACATCAGCCGGTGGCTGGAGAGCGAGCGGTTGGGGCCGGGTGAGATGACGCCCGCGCGTGTTGAAGAGTTCCTTGAGCAGCGGCGATTGCGTGGCTATCGCTCGTGGGTGTCGTCGCGGAGCATGCTGCTGCCGATCGGGTACTTGCGGGCGGTCGGCGCGGTGCCAGCTGTGGTGGCGGCCGTCGCGGAGGGACCGATCGAGGAGCTGTTGGCTGGCTATCGCCGCTACCTGGCGTGCGAGCGGGGGCTGGCGGAGGGCACGATCGGCGACTATGAGCGGGTCGCGCGTCTGTTCCTCTCCCAACTGGGCGAAGCAGGTCTGGGTGTAGAGCGGTTGACCACGGCGGATGTGACCGGGTTTGTCGCGCGCGAATGCCCGCGGCGCAGCGTCGCCAGCGCGCGCTACCTCGTCTGTGGGCTGCGGTCGCTGTTGCGCTACCTGCACATCGTGGGGGTCGTCCCGGTGTCGTTGGTCGGTGCCGTGCCCGGGGTGGCGGCGCGACGCAGAAAGCTGCCGCGAGCGTTGGAGCCGGTGGTGGTGGCGAGGCTGTTGGCCAGCTGCGATCGGCGGCGGACGGTCGGCCGGCGCGACTACGCGATCCTGTTGTTACTGGCGCGGCTGGGGTTGCGCGCGGGCGAGGTCGCCGCGCTGCAGCTTGATGATGTCGATTGGCGCGCCGGGTCGATGCTTGTTCGTGGGAAGGGGGATCGTCATGAGCGGCTGCCGTTGCCCGCCGATCTCGGTGAGGCGCTGGTCTTGTACTTGCGTCGTCGCGGCCGGCAGCAGACGCGGGCGGTGTTTGTGCGCGTCAACGCGCCGCGGGGCGCGCTGGGGGCGAGAGGGGTGTGCGCGGTGGTGCACGACGCCTGCGTGCGCGCGGGGATCGCGCCGGTCGGTGCACATCGGCTGCGACACACCGCGGCGACCGGGATGCTGCGACCACCGGCTCGAGACGACCACGATCTACGCGAGTGTCGACCGCGCCGCGCTGCGTGAGCTGGCGCTGCCGTGGCCGGGAGGTCGGTCATGAGCGACCTGCGCCAAGCCGTCGCCGAGTACCTGCGGTTGCGCCGTGCGGTCGGCTACAAGCTCGAGCGCGACGGACAGCTGTTGCCGGGCTTCATCGAGTTCTTGGAGCGGGCGGGTGCCGAGCGGATCACCAACGAGCTAGCCGTCGTGTGGGCGATGGAGCCGGCCGCGGCGCACCCGGCGTGGTGGCGCCAGCGGCTTTCGATCGTGCGGGGCTTCGCTCGTTACCTGCAAACGCTCGATCCCGCCAGCGAGGTCCCCCCGGCAGAGCTGTTGCGCGCGCACCGCCGGCGCATGACCCCGTACCTATACTCGCAGGCAGACATCGCCGCGCTGCTTGACGCCGCCGGCGCTTTGCGGCCGCCGCTGCGGGCGGCGACCTACAAGACGATCATCGCGCTGATGTCGGTCAGCGGCTTGCGGATCGGCGAGGCGCTCGCGCTTGACCGCGGCGATGTCGACCTCGATGGTGGGGCGCTGCTTGTGCACGGCAAGGGTGGCCACGAGCGCGAAGTCGCGCTGCACGAGACGACCACCACGGCGCTGGCGCAATACGCCAGGTTGCGTGACCGCCACTACCCCAGGCCGACCACGCCTGCGTTCTTCACACCGCGCGGTGTCAGGCTCAGCAGCGGCACCTTTCACGACACGTTCCGTGCGCTGGTGCGTCGTGCCGGCCTGGAGGGTCGCGGGGAGCGCTGCTGTCCCCGCCCTCACGATCTCCGACATTCGATGGCTGTGCGAACGCTGCTGGGCTGGTATCGCGCTGGCGAGAACGTCGACGTGAAGCTGCCGCTTCTGTCCACGTATCTCGGGCATCGCGACCCGACCAGTTCGTACTGGTATTTGCAGGCCGCGCCGGAGCTCCTTGAGCTCGCCGCCGGCCGCTTGGCGAGCCTGCAAACCTCTGAAGCGGAGGGTCGGCGATGACCGCGCTCGCGCCGACGCTTGAGGCGTTCTTCACGCAGCGGCTGATCAGCCAGCGGCGCGTCAGCCCATGCACGATCACCGCCTACCGCAACACCTTCCGGCTGCTGCTCGCGTTCGCGCAAGAACGCACCGGCAAGCCGCCCTGCCAGCTCGACATCGCCGATCTCGACGCCGAGCTGATCGGCGCGTTCCTTACCCATCTCGAGACACAGCGCAACAACAGCGTCAGGACTCGCAACGCGCGCTTGGCGGCAATCCACTCCCTGTACCGCTTCGCGTCATTGCGTCATCCAGAGCACGCGCACACGATCGCACGCGTGATCGAGATCCCACCCAAGCGCTACGAGCGAGCGACCGTCTGCTACCTCAACCCCGACGAGATCGCAGCGCTGCTCGCCGCCCCGGACCGTACCAACTGGCTGGGTCGACGCGACCACGCGCTCTTGCTGACAGCGATTCAAGCCGGGCTGCGCGTCTCGGAGCTCGTCGGCTTGCGTTGCCAAGACGTGACGCTCACCAAAGGCGCTCACCTCAGAGTCACAGGCAAAGGCCGCAAGCAACGATGCACACCGTTGACCGACGAGACCAAGGCCGTGCTCCGCGTGTGGCTGACCGAACGCCAAGGCGCCCCCGAGGACCCGCTGTTCTCCACCCGGCAAGGCGCGCCGCTTAGCCCCGACGCCGTCGCCTGGCTGCTCACCAAGCACACCAAGACAGCGGGCAGCCAGTGCCCCTCGTTTGTCACCAAACGTGTGACGCCGCATGTGCTGAGGCATACCAGCGCGATGCTGCTCCGAGCCGCCGGCGTCGACCTCTCGGTGATCGCGCTCTGGCTCGGGCACGAAAGCATCGAATCCACGCAGATCTACCTGCATGCCGACCTCGCGCTCAAAAGCCCGACACGCTGCTGGCGTTCCTGGACGGACTCTGATTATCCCGAGCGATCGATCATCCGACCCCGCTATTTGCAGGAGAAACCCGGGCGGCTCGGGATAACAGGCCGCGCGGGATAGTCCTGGAGTCGGCGGACCCGAGGCTGTCGTGCGGAGAGCGCGGTGCGCTGGTGCGCTCGTTGGCGGCCCGGTTGCACGCGCACCCCTCGGGCGAGTTGCGCTCGGCTGGGCGCTCGACGGTTGATGACTGGATCCGCGCGTACCGGACGGGCGGGTTCGCTGCGTTGGCGCCCAGGCAGCGCGCGTCGGTGCCACGCACCCCACGTGCGCTGCTTTTGCAGGCTGAGACGCTGCGGCGTGAGAACCCTGCGCGGACCGCCGCTCAGATCCAGCGGATCATCGCCGTCTCCAATGGCGGGGCACCCGTCGCGCACCACGATCGAGCGGCATCTACACCGGCAGGGTTTGACGCGCGCGGCATTGACCGGCGAGCGCCAGGCGTTCGGGCGCTTCGAGGCGTCGGGGCCGAACGAGCGGTGGATCGCGGACTGCTTGCACGGCCCGATGATCGAGGGACGCCGCGCGATCCTGTTCGCCGTTCTGGACGACCACTCCCGCGCGGTCGTCGGCGCGAGGTTCGCGCACGCGGAGTCGACGGTCCGTCTGGAGGGCGTGTTGCGATCCGCGTTTCAGGCCCGCGGGCTCTGCGAGGGCCTCTATGTCGACTATGCCGACCCGCCCGTTGTGCCGATCCCGGTCACAAAGTCCTTCCATCGTGGGATATTGGCCGCGTTTGGGTCGGCATAACGCTGCTGGTTGTGGTCATCCTTCCGGGCGTTGTTTCCCGGAGAAGGAGAGAGGATGGCCAGAGCAGCGAGCAGGGTTTGCGGGGTGATCGTGACGGGGCCGTTGGCGCCGTTCGTCGACGCGTATAGGGCGGAGTTGAAGGAGCGTGGCTACACGCCGTTGACGTCGGTCAACGAGTTGCGGCAGGTCGCGCGGCTTAGCCGCTGCCTGGAGGCGAGCGGGTTGCCGGTCGGTTCGTTGACGCGTCACGGGATCGAGGGGTTCGTCGATGAGCAGCGCGCTCAGGGTCACGGCGGCTACATCTCGGTTCAGGGTCTGCTCGCGCTGTTGGATGTGCTGCGTGGGCTGGGAGTGCTCGAGGCCGAGGGGGCCGTGCCTCCGAGCGTGCCGGACGATGCTCTGTTGGTGTCCTTTGAGCGATATTTGCTCGCGGAGCGGGGGCTGGCGCAGTGCACAGCTGCCGCGTATGTGGCGCGCGCTCGTCGGTTCCGGGACGGGCTCTCGGCTCCCGAGGGGATTACCGCGCTGACGGCGGGCGATGTGACCGGGGCGGTGCTGGTCGAGTCGGAGGCGTTGTCGGTGGGCTCGGCGCAGTTCTTCGTGTGTGCGCTGCGTTCGTTTCTGCGGTTCTGTTTCATCGAGGGGTTTGTGAAGGCTGATCTGTCGCAGGCGGCGTTGTCGGTGACCGGACGCCG
>JBEKRJ010000957.1:0-3466 GCA_049518835.1 Solirubrobacteraceae bacterium | reverse complement strand
CGGGTCGCTGATCCATGGCTCATGGCAGCGCCTCGTGTTCGGCGCGCCGACGAACAAAGACGGCATGGTCGACAGGAACGCGTACGTGTTCTGCGTGCTGACGCAGTTTCATCGCTATCTCAAGCGGCGGGAGATCTACGCCAACCGGTCATCGCGGTGGCGCGACCCGCGCGCGCAGCTACTCGCCGGCGAGGCGTGGATCAACGCGAAGGACTCCGTGCTGACCGCCTTGTCGCTGCCCGCGACCCCGGACGATCTGCTCGCCGAGCACACCCGGACGCTCGACGCGGCGTACCGCGCCGTCGGCGAGCGCCTGGAGGCGAACACCGCAGTCGACGTCGACCGTGACGGGCAGCTGCACATCGAGCGGCTCGAGGCGATCGACGAACCCGCCAGCCTGATCGAGTTACGCCGCGAAGTGAACGCGTTGCTGCCGAGGGTCGATCTTCCGGAGGTGATCTTGGAGGTGACGTCGTGGGAGCCGCGGTTCGCCGCGGCGTTCGTCGCAGCGTCCGGGGGGACAGAGCCGCCTAGCTGATCTGCACGTCACGATCGCGGCGTGCCTGACAGCGCACGCCCTGAACATCGGGTACTCGCCGATCGTCAAGAAGGGCGTGCCCGCGCTCGAGCGCGACCGGATCAGCCACGTCAACCAGAACTACCTCGGCACGGAAACCTACGAGCCGGCGAACGCGTGGCTGATCGCGGCGCAAGCCGGCATTGCGCTCGCGCAGGCGTGGGGCGGCGGGCTGGTCGCAGGGATCGACGGGATGCGGTTCATCGTCCCGACCCCGAGCATCTACGCCCGCCCGAACCGCAAGTACTTCGGGTCCAAACGGGGCGTGACGTGGCTGAACATGGTCAACGACCAGGGCTCCGGGCTGGCCGCCAAAGTCGTCTCAGGCACGCCGGGCGAGTCGTTGCACATGATCGACGTGATCTTCAGCCAGGACGGCGGGCAGCGCCCCGACATCATCGTCGCGGACACCGGCACCTATAGCGACCTCGTGTTCGCCCTCTCGCAGCTGCTCGGCATCGAGTACCGGCCGGAGCTCGCGGACATGCCCGGCCAGCGCTCCTGGCGGATCGACCCCGCCGCGGACTACGGACCGCTGAACACCGCCGCGCGCGGCCGGATCGATCTTGATCGTGTGCGCCGCCACTGGCAGGACATCCTGCGCGTGATCGCCTCGATCTACATCGGCACCGTCCGCGCCTACGACGTCGTCAGGATGCTTCAACGCGACGGGAACCCCACGCCCCTGGGCGAGGCGATCGCTTCGTACGGCCGGATCTTCAAGCGCTCGCTGGCTGTATGCGTGGTCCTACGACGCGCTGCGTCCGACCGGCGAGCTGCTCGCCGCGCGCGTGACCACCCCTGCCGTCCTTCGACCAGGCACAGTCGGCCGCGTCTCGGATCGCACTCGACGCCGCCGCACCTCGCCCTTGACCTTAGTCATCCCGCATGGAGAGTGACGTCGCCTCCCGCGCCATTCTGGCTGCTCACCGCGTCGCTGCTCGCGATCCGCGCGGTTCGATCATCGGTTCGCGTCTGTCGTCGCGCTCGGCGGACGGCGCGCCGTTGGCGTACAGCTGCTCTGCCTGCAGTGTGGACGCGAACATCTCGACCCGACCGCGGCCGCGCCCGAGGTAGCGTGGGCAGTGCGCCAACGGGCGCGATCGCACCGTCTGCGCGATCGCCAGCCCACACCGCGGGCAGTTCAGATACGTGTTGGCCGCGCTCGAGGAGCGGCCCAGGCGTGAGTGCCGTCCGGTTGATCGCAGCGCCGCTGCTTGCACGGGGCCTGCGGTCGCGGCCGCCCCGCCTCTCGCTGGCCACCCTTCATGTTCGCTGGCTCGCATCTCAGCCAGTCACAACGACCAGTCACTGAAGTAGGCATCTGCTCGCGGGCCAAGCTCGGTTTCACCGCTGACCAGAGCGCGGATTGCTTCCGGCGCGCCGTGCCAGTGATCGACCGCGACACCAGCGTTCCTGCCCGTCCGGTGCGCGACGCGGCCAGACCCCGCATAGTTGATCGCGCGTCCCTCGACGGCGAACGAAATCGCAGCGCCGACGCGGACCGCGAGGCCCTCGATCAGCATCCCACGCTCGCACACGTTGAGCACGCGGTGGCGCCTCGCGGTCGCTCCCGGCGACCCTTCGATCAGCGCCGACAGCCCGCTGACGGCCGCGCGCTGATGCTTCCGGGCCCGGACGCCGGGACGCTGAACAATCTCGCCGTCGCGCACAACGGAGCCGACCTCCCGATTCACCGCGTCGGAAGCTATCAGGCTCAATGCTCACGAGCCGGGCATTGGCCGCGAAGCGACAGAGGGTGCAAGCGCTTGACATCCCCGCGGTGTGATCCACCTGCAAGAACCCGACATCGTCCTCAGAGAACCGCCGCTCGCGGGTGCTCGCCGCGAGCAACACGCCCCACGGCCGCTGCGGCGAACCGACCGCGACGCTGAGGCTGCTCCGCGCGGCGCTGCGGGTCAGGACCGCCGCCGGGCGAAACCGAGCCTCGGTCAGCAGATCGTCGCTGATCACCGGCGTCCCGGCCTGCACCGTGTACCCCGCCT
Source organism: Solirubrobacteraceae bacterium (assembly GCA_049518835.1). GTDB lineage: Bacteria > Actinomycetota > Thermoleophilia > Solirubrobacterales > Solirubrobacteraceae > Palsa-465. The sequence continues at coordinate 883 of JBEKRJ010000957.1, read as the reverse complement.
GGGATCCCTCGCCCGCGCCGGCCTGCTGGCGCCCCAGCGCGCGCTCCCCGACACCAACGGCCGCGTGCACGGCCAGATCCCCGTCGGCCAGCAACTCCTCGATCGCGACGATCTCGACCGTCAACGCCCGCGCGACGCTCCGCACAGCGCGATCGACGAGCGCCGCGAACGCCGGCGCGCCAATCGCCTCCAACCCGAGCTCCGCGACCGCCTGCAACTGGCGCTCACGCGCACGCAACCGCGCCAGCTCCCCAGCATCCGACGCGGATACCGCGCAGCCGACCGCGGACGCAGCGCGCGCCTCGCCGTCGGTATCGCGAGAGCCGTCGTCCGATCCCATCTCACCCAAACGGAAGATCACGACGGAGCCCGGTGCCGCGGGTGTTGACGCTCGGCCTGTCGCGTGTTGGGCGCCGTCGTGCGCAGGCGCATCCACATCGCAGCGACGTCTCGGAGCTTGGGACCCGCAGCCAGCGGACTCCCAGCGATGCTCGGGCGGGGCGGGGGACTGCTGTGGCATTCAGACGACCCCGTTGCTTGCCTGGGTGGGTGTGATGGTGCCGAGTTCGCGCGCGGGCGTGACGGCACGTATTCGCGATCGGCGGGGGTGGTTGAGCGCGCGCGTGTGGCCGTTGGGGGGCTGGTTCCAGGCGGCTAGTGGGTCGAGCTGCCAGAGGCCGGCCGGGTGCTCGTCGATCCAGCGCTGCGCGTCGGCTCGGCCGAGCTTGATCAGCGCGTCAGCGAATTCGCCGGCGAAGAACACGTAGCTGAGTAACTCGCCGTGCATCGCGTCGGCGCCGCCGTCGATGATCTTCCCCAACAGCCACAGATCGCGTGAGCCTGGCTTCCAGGGGCGACTTTAGTGCTTGCGGTAGACGCGGTG
>JBEKRJ010000956.1:0-2528 GCA_049518835.1 Solirubrobacteraceae bacterium | reverse complement strand
GCCTGGGCAGCCGGAGCGCCCCTGCTCCTGCTCACGACGCTGCTTGGCCTCACACCCGGACAATCAGAGGCGCGCACCGACATCGCGTCCGGGATTCGGCGAGATCACGCTTACTCGAGACACTGGCTAGCTCCGCTAGGCCGTTGCAGGTTCACGAGCAAGTCATCCTTCTACTTGGCTCGGCCAGCACGGATCTACGGATGGCACGGGAGCGGTTGGGGCGTAGGCCCGTCGTGTGCGAACATACGTTCTAATGGGAGCAGGTGCCGCGCCTCGAACCGTTCGAGAACTGTGATGTGGTCGTGCACGGCGGCGGCGTAGGCGGCTGGATGTACTAGGAGCTTTCTGGGTGGTGGCGTAGGCCGTCGAGTGCGATCCGGATGATGTGCTCGATCTGCTTGGGGTTGGTGGCTGGGATCTTGCTGAGCCCGGCGATCATGTGAAGGACGTCGAAGAAGTCGACGTCGCTCCTGACGGCGTGAGTGTCTTGGGCGTGTTTGAGGAGTGGCTCGCCGGCGGCGAATAGCGCGGCGCGGCAGGTTTGGAACAGTGGGGCGTCGGGGTCGAGGTAGTTGGTCAGTTCGGCGGCGAGTGCCCGCTTGGTGGCGAGGTAGGCGATCAGGCGTTCAAACCAGCTGTTGAGCGCGTCCCATGGGTCGGCTTGGTCGAGCTGTCCGGCGGATCGGGAGAGTTCCTGGACCTCGTTGACGTAGAGTGCTTCTAGCAGCGCTTGGCGATTGGGGAAATGGCGGTAGAGCGTGCCGATCCCGACGCCGGCGCGGCGCGCGATCTCTTCCAGCGATGTCGCCTCCCCGCCTTCGGCGAAGGCGTCGCGCGCGGCCGTGAGCACCTTCTCGTAGTTGCGTCGCGCGTCGGCGCGCTTGGGCCGCGTGATCGTCGGGTCGGTAGGTGCTTGGGGGGCGTTCATTACAGATCTCGAATTCCCGGGTTGACAAGCGGAGGAAGCCTCCGTATGGTTTGGAGGGTGCCTCCGGATGTTTCGGAGATGACCTCCATTTTAGCTTCAAAGGCAACCGGTGACAATTATGAATCTCGCTTCGCTCGCTTCTGCGTCCGCTGACCGTCGCCGCTGGATCACGCTGGTGATCGTCTGCCTCGCGCAGCTGATGATCGTGCTCGACGTGACGATCGTCAACGTCGCGCTGCCCTCGATCCAGCGCGACCTGCGCTTCAGCCAGGCGAACCTCAGCTGGGTCGTCAACGCGTTCCTGGTCACCTTCGGAAGCCTGCTGCTGCTCGCCGGCCGCCTCGGCGACCTCGCCGGCAGAAAGCGCGTCTTCCTCGCCGGCGTGACGGTGTTCACGATCGCGTCGCTGTTGTGCGCAATCGCGCCCAGCCAAGGCGCGCTGATCGGCGCCCGCCTGCTGCAGGGCGTCGGCGCCGCCGCGCAGGCGTCGGTGATCCTCGCGATCATCGTCATCGAGTTCCCCAAGCCCGCCGAGCGCGCCCGCGCGATGAGCGCCTACGTGTTCGTGTCCGTCGCCGGAGGCTCACTGGGCCTGCTGGCCGGCGGCTTGCTCACCCAGGCGCTGAGCTGGCATTGGGTGTTCTTCGTCAACCTCCCGATCGGAGCCGCGACGTTCCTGCTCGCCAGCGCGCTGATCCGCGGCGACAGCGGACTCGGGCTCGCGCACGGAGTCGACTGGCTCGGCTCGCTGCTCGTGACCGTCTCGCTGATGAGCACGATCTACGCGATCGTCCAAGCCACCAACCACGGCTGGGGTTCCGCCCCGGTGCTCGGCTTTGGCGGCCTCGCCGCCGCGCTGATGGCCGCGTTCGTGACGCTCGAGGCCCGGATCGCGAACCCGATCATGCCGCTGCGGATCCTGCGCCTCCGCGGACTCGTCAACGCCAGCCTCGTCAGAGGCCTGCTCGTGACCGGCATGTACTCGACGTTCTTTCTCGGCACCCTGTATCTCGAGCACGTCCGCCACTACGGCCCCGTGCAGACAGGCGCGGCGTTTTTGCCGTGGACGCTCACCGTCGCGGCGCTCTCCCGCGGTCAGCGCCGGAATCGCGATCGCCGCCGCCGGACTGCTGCTGTTCAGCTCAGTCGGGCCGCACACCGCATACTTCCCAACGATCTTCGCCGCCAACTTCGCGATCGGCCTCGGCATCGGCAACGCGTTCATGCCCCTGCTGACACTCGCGATGCACGACGTCCCAGCAGCCGACGCCGGGCTCGGCTCGGGCATCACCAACGTCTCCCAGCAAATCAGCGGCGCGCTCGGACTGGCCGTCCTCAGCACCGTCGCGACCAACCACACCAAAGCCCTCATCTCCTCCCACCACCCCCTCACCACCTCCCTGATCAGCGGCTACCACGTCGCGTTCCTCACCGCCGCCGCAGCCACGATCACCGCGCTCGTGCTCGCGATCGCGCTCCTACGCCCGACACGACCCGAGCCACAACCCGCAGCCGACCAGCCCGCCCCCGCCAACCTCGAACTCCACCAGCAAGCAGCATGACCCCCACCCACCGCCCCCACGCCACCTACCTCCACGAC
>JBEKRJ010000955.1:0-3162 GCA_049518835.1 Solirubrobacteraceae bacterium | reverse complement strand
CCGCGCCGCTGGCATCGGGCAAAGGCGTGGGCTTGCGTGCGCACGGGTTGACCGCCGCGATCAAACTCGGACAATGACAGGTTGGTTGTGGAGCTGGCGGGAGCGCGGGCGGACCTCGTTTCCGGGCGCTATTCGACGTCGACTTCAGGCGTGCCTGTGAGGTAGTCGGTCGTCGGACTCACCGAACGTCTGCGCTCAGCGGAGGCCTCGACGGATCGCTGGATGTCGGGCCGAGCGATCGACAGGTAGGAAACCAGGATGAGTACGGTCAAGGCGATCACCACCGCAGTTTGTCCGTTGCCGAACCCGATGCCGGTGATGCTGGACGGCTTGCTGATGTAGTCGGCAAACGACGCTCCGAGTGGTCGTGTAACAACGTAGGCCATCCAGAACGCCGCGATGCTGCTCAGGCCGAATCGCCACCAGGCCAGGGCCGGGAGCAGGATGACCGCGAAGAAGAAGAGGCCGGAGGGCAGATAGCCCATGTTGAGCGAGTCCGCGGTGAAGTCCCCAAGCGCGGTGCCGAGGGCAAAGGTTGCGAACACGGCGCCCCAGTAGAAGGCTTCGCGGCGCTGCGTGGTGATGCTGTGGATCGACAGCGTTCCCTCGCTGCGCTGCCAGACCCAGAACAGCGCTGCGAGGATGATCGCCCACAGCAAGGTCGTTCCCGCGTAGGGGATGTGGACGTCGAGATGCAGGAAGTCCGACAGGCCGGTGCCCGCGATGGCGATTGCGTAGGCCAGAGACCAGTAGGCCAAAGCCCGGTAGCGGCGAGTCGCGAACTGCAGGACGAGCGCGATCGCGAACAGGACGACCTCGGTGCCGCCGCCCCCGAAATTCCCGTACTTCTTGAGATAGTCAGAGACGGGCGCGGGAAACACGCGCCCGATCAGCGGTAGCTGGCCGGGCGTACTTCCGTCCCCGGCGGCGGGGCCCACCAAAGCCCTACCTGGCCAGGTTACAGACTTCACGCAAACGCCTCCACATGATGGTTTCGGGCGAAGCGTAGAGGTCTCGATAAATGCAAGCTCAGCTCGGGCGGTAGCGGGCGCGGTCGGTGACCCGGCTCCCGAGTCGGACGAATCTCACAAGCGCTGCGCTGGCCAGCCGGTGCTCAACCTGTGCGTAGGCGCGGACCGCGTGGTCGACGCCAATGACGTCGTCGACGGACGCGCTTGTGCAATTGCCCACGAGGAGGCGTGGGGCGCCGCCGTCGGATTTCGGATTGGTCCGGCGCCGTGCGACGTCAAGGAGCGGCCTGCCTTTCACGCAAACCACGTCTTATGGTAGGACGCTTAGCCCAGCGGCCAATGGTGCTCGCCCGCTATCAGTGACCAGCGGCGATTTTCCTGCCTCAGGTCGTATGTCGGCGGACGATTGCTCAAGCCCCTCACGATCCGCGATGAGGCCTCCGAACAGTTGACAAAGGGAACAAATGTCCGCAATGCCGAGATCGCGCGCTGTGCGCGCCAAACCTTGCGGAGCTTGGTCCGACCAAAGAGGACTCCCGTAGCCGCCCATACAGGGGGCAGAAATTGGAGGGGCTCCGTGTGCTTGATGGCCCACGGAATGTCCTTGTCGCCGATCCGTACGTCCTCAGCGAGAAACATCAACTCGACGAGCACCGACTTAGCAGTCTTCTCGCTCGTCACGATCCAGTGCTTGGCCTCGTCTCGCTCGTTTAGTAGGCAGCACACATATCCGAGATGGAACTCGACCACGGCCCGCTCCTGTGCCGACGCTGCCTGCGCGATGGCATCGATGAAACGGCTCTCGGACTCTTCGAGGAGCTTGGAGTAGCGGGGATTGCGGACGCCGGCGCGGGCAGCTTGCTCCAGGCGCGCTTGCGCACTGCGGAACGGCCCTTCTCGCACTAGCGCGACGTCCCGTGCGATCAGATTCAGCATCGTTGTCTGAGCGTCCTGCACACCCAACAGGGCACGAACCACGGCGACCGGATCCCCTGGGACGCCAGACATAGCGGCGACAAAATTCTCTAAGGCTCTGACCACGGCAATCCACCTATCGCCGGCAGACGGATCAGCAGTGGGAAGCACCGCAAGAGTGTCCGAAGGAGGTTGTGAGCGCTGCTGCGCCCATTGCGCAGCCTGCCCAAGTGAGGCATCCACGTTGGCCTGTAGCTGCGCGACCGCCGCCTTATATGTTCTTCGAACATCCACGAGCACCAGTCTACGGTCCGACCCACCTCGCCAAAAGAGGAAGCCGCTCCAGTGCTCGTCCGCGGGCGAGCGGTGGGCGGCCACGGGCAGACGCTCCTGCCGAGGCTCGTCGGGGCCTCAATTGCAAGCGCGCCGACGGGTGCTAGTGCAGGAGGTCGTGCAGCTCGGCGCTTGTCATCACGTCGGCCTGGCGGGGGGAGGTGCGCTCGGTCAGGAACGTGTGTACGTCGCGCTCGGGGTCGGCGCACAGGTCCGAGAGGACGATCAGGCGGTAGTCGCGGTCGTGGGCGTCGCGGACGGCTGAGAGGACGCCGCCGCTGGTGGAGATCCCCGTAAGGATCAAGGTGTCGATCCCTCTCGCTTGGAGCTGGTCGTGGAGGTCGGTCGTGCTGAACGGTCCGACCCGGGTTTTGCGCACGACGATGTCGCCGTCCTGCGGGGCAATGCGTCACCGCCCTCGACGCGCTCGAAGAGCCCGTTCTGGTAGTCCATCACAAGCAAGGCCGCATTGGTGGGCTCGATCGGCGTGAGTGAGTTGGTGCTCACGTAGGGACTCCTTCGGTCTTGGCGGTGGCTGCAGTGCTCGGGCCGCCGCGCAGGAGGGACGCGACCGCGGCGATCCCCGACAGCACCGCCGATGTCGCGAATACGACGACGAGGCCGTCATGGAATGGGGTAGAGATCAGGTGCGGGAAGAAGGCGCGACCGGTTAGCCGCCGACGGCCGGCGGCGGTCAGGTAGTGCAGCGCACCGTGACTCGCCAGCAGGTGCTGGAGCGGGTTAATCCCGAGCAGTGCGCCGAATAGGCTCGAGACAGGCGGCAGTCGGGCGAGCTGGTGCGCGACGGCGCCCGGGACGCCTTGCTGGATCAGGCCGGCACTGAGCGTCCCGGGCAGGCTGCTCGCCACGCCGGTGATGACCAACGTGAAGAAGATCCCGATCGAGATCGCGGTTCCGGAGTTCTGGAAGGTCGCGCGCATTC
>JBEKRJ010000954.1:0-4123 GCA_049518835.1 Solirubrobacteraceae bacterium | reverse complement strand
CTCGCCGAACTCGAAGAACTCTCCCTCCAAGCCGCCAACCACGCCGAAGGCTGGACCGACGAACCGAAAAGCCAACAAACCGGTTAACTGACTGACCCGAGAAGGAATTTTGCGACAGCCTGCTTAGAGGACGTTTCCGTCCGCCAGATCGTCTACTAATCCCGCGGTGGCGGCCTCACAACGACCGAAATCGGCGTCCACTAACAAGCGGAAGAGCGGCGGGGAGGGGATCGGCGCCGCTGTGGAGCGATATCTGGGGGATCTGGAGCGGGCGCCACTGGCGGCCCGGACCCGGGATGCATACGGCCAGCATGTCGGCGCTTATGGTGCCTGGCTGGGCGGACGGCCTGAGCCCGAGGTGGCGATCAGTGATCCGCGAGGGCGCGATCACGCGGCGCGTGACTTCAAGCGTCATCTGAAGATCGACCGGGGTTGGAAGCCCTCGTCGGTGAACCTGGCGCTCGCGGCTGTCGATCACTTCAACCGGTTCCTGGGTTTGGGGCCGGCGAACGTGAAGCGCGAGCCGCTCGCGCAGGCGGCGCCGCGGGCGCTGTCGGAGGAGCAGCAGCGGGCGTTGCTGCGCGCCGCCGAGGCCTCAAGGCCGCGGGATCGGGCAATCGTGACGTTGCTCCTGCACACCGCACTCAGGCTCCACGAGCTCGTCGACCTCGACGTTGGCGACGTGTCGATCTCTGCGCGCAAGGGGCTGCTGGTCGTCCGCTCAGGGAAGGGTGACGCCTATCGGGAGGTGCCGTTGAACCGACCGTGCCGGGAGGCGCTGGAGCGCTTGCTGGCGGATCGTGTCGCCCGCGCCGCGGATGACGAGCGGGCGTTGCTGCTCGGGCCGCGGGGTGGACGGCTCACGGCCCGGTCGGTCGATCGGGCTGCGCGCGGTGTGGCGGCACGCGCCGGCCTTGATCTGTCGGCGCACGTGTTGCGGCATTATGCGGACGGCGGGGTTATGCGGCCTGTCTGAGTGTTTTCGCTGGTAATGGCGCTGTTGGGGATGCTCTTGTCCGCATAACCTGGCGGGTTGGTGTCACCGCTGGAGTGAGTCAAGCCAGCTGACCGGGGGCGCGGCCTGGCTGGCAGCGCTGCTGGGGGCTGCTCGTGCCGGCGAAGAATCGCTGTCTGTTCAGACGACTACGTGGTGCAGAGGTGATTCTCATGGGAGAGGCGGATGTTCGCGACCCCGTCGGTCGCGTTGTGGCGGTGCTGCGGGATGCTGGGAGAGCGGAGGTTACGGTCCGTAGCTACCGCGTCGTGCTGGACCGGTTCCAGGCGTTCATGGCTTCGCGTGGCCTTCGGGCGGCGAGCGAGGCGGTGTGCGTCGAGTTCATCGCGATCGAGACCGGGGTCAGGTTGCGATCGTTGCGGGAGCCGGTCAAAGACAGGGGCGTGAAGGCGGTGCGTCGGCCGGTGGTGTTGATGGCGGATTTGCTTGCCGGTCGGGTGCTCGACGTTGACCGGCTGGTCGTCCCGGCGAAGGACGACTGCCCCGTCGGGTTCCGTCCGCTCAGGGACGACTACCTCGCCTGGTGTGGCGGGCGCGGGAACGCGGAGGCCACGGTGGCCGCCAAGGACCGGGCGGCCAGCCGGTTCTTGGGCTATCTGATGGAGGCAGGCGTCGATGATCTCATGGCGCTCGACGTGCGGGACGTGTCGGGCTTTTGCTGCGCCAGCGTGGGCTGCGGCGCAAGACGGTGGCGGCGATGAGATCGTGCCTGGCGGACTTCCTGAAGTTCTTGGCGGGCGCGGGCCGGACACCACCCGGTTTGGCGGATCGGTTGCCGCCGCATCGGCATGTCCGTCACGAGTCCGAGCCGCACTTGTGGAGTGCGGATGAGATTCGCAGGGTGCTGGCGGTGATCGACCGTCGGTCTGCTGTCGGCAAACGCGACTACGCGATGATCCTGGCGACCGCGCGGCTCGGCTTGCGGATCTCGGATCTGCGTCGCCTCGAGCTCGGCGATCTGGACTGGCGGGCTAAGCGGATCGCGATCGTGCAGCACAAGACGGGCCGGCCGTTGAGCCTGCCGCTGCTGGACGACGTCGGCTGGGCGATCATCGACTACGTTCGGGCAGGCCGCCCCGAGACGGCCTGCCGAAACGTGTTCGTCAAGCATCGTCACCCGTTCGACGCGTTCGGGTGCGCCTCCTCGATCGCGTCGCGGCTGTCACGGTATGCCGCCCGGGCGGGGATCGAGTTCGCGCCGGGCGAGGTGTGCGGGATGCATTCCCTGCGCGGCGCGCTGGCCGTCGCGATGATCGGTATGCCGCCCGGGCGGGGATCGAGTTCGCGCCGGGCGAGGTGTGCGGGATGCATTCCCTGCGCGGCGCGCTGGCCGTCGCGATGATCGCCAACGGCACGTCGATGCCGGTCGTCTCGGCTAAGCCGTCGATCTCCAGCAGGCACGGACGCGGCCTTGCGTAGGCACGCCGTCCCGCGGACGCACGTCACAGTCCTCGATCGGCGGCTGCTGCTTCGCCTCGCGAAGCGGTCGCCTCGTCGCCGCGAGCTCGAGCGCCGCCGCTGATCGTCCTTGGCGGAAGCGCCGGGCAGCGACTCCTCCTGGTCCGGCCGACGACCTCCAGTTGTGCGCACTGCACAAAACGACCGACCGGTGGCAGACGCGATCGTTCAGATCCAGTAGGGCCTCCGCACCTATGAGAAGTGACGCTCGACCGCGTCCGAGGCATGCGCGAGGCTCGTCAACGCGGCAAAGTGGTCGTTCGTCGCGCCGCTCGACTCCCGCTGCTGGCGGCGTCCCAACCGGCAACGAGATCCACGGTCATGTGGCTACCGCTCGCCCAGGGGAAGCAAGCCCGTTCGGGCCCCGGCTGAGGTGACGCTCACATTGGCAGGTGGCGTGTGCGTACGAACGAAGAAAAACGGGCGGGAGCGCCCTGGGGCGTTCCCTTGCCCGGGGTTATTGACGTTGCTCGGACTAGTGAGCGGCGGACCCGCTCAAACGCTATCCGGCACCAGCTTGTACGTCTGGTGGTTTCGCAGCGCAGGCAGCGCAGGTCAATCGACGGGATCTCCCGCGGTGCGACGCTCGCCGCCGGATCGGGTGCGACTGCGGGCACCAGGCGGTACGTCTGGGTGTGGCCACAGTGGGGGCATGAGTAGTGAATCGATGGCGAACATGGCGGGCTCCTCCGCTCCGTCGTTATGCGTAGGAACTGCTTGCTGTCTGTCGGGCGTCGGCCAAATTCGTTACGTGGAACAAATCGCTTCCGCCGAGAGCTCCGGACAGCCAGGCCAAAGCCCATCGGTTGATTCGAAGCCGACCTTCGGTCAGTGACCTCGACCGCGCGATCGAGTTCTGTCGCGACGTGGTCGCTCTGCCGCTCGCCCTGGTGCTGGAGGAGCGCGGAGCTGCGTTCTTCTGGATCGGCAGGAATGACGCCGGCGGGTTCAGCCGAAGCGGTCCCATGGCCAGGGATTGCCGCTACCGTACCGCTCGATTGTCGGTCCGGTCGGAGGCGGCACAGCACCGAGGATCCCGGCCTCGACCGAGAGCAGCCTCGAGGGGAAGATCCGGGCGAAGGGATCCTCGCGCAGGCGGCGCTTTTCGGTTGGGGAGCGCGCCACGGTGATCGCGCCCTCGAAGTGCGAGTCGTCGCGGAGCAGCGTCGAGACGGCGGCCGGGAAGGGATGCAGCAGGACTTGGCGGCGTGCCTGCTGGACTGCCGGATCATCGAATGGCAGTCGCACGCCTGAGGGCGGGAGCACGAGCGAGATCCACGCCGTTGAGCCGTCGGGGTCGATCAGGCGTTCGTCGACGCGTAGGGCCTCGCGAACCGGCTTTGCTCGTCGGCGCCAGGCTGCGAGCGGTCCCGCCGGGTGACCGTCGGGCGCGATCGCACGGGCGGCCGCGTCGGCGCCCTGGGCCGGGCCCTCGACGAGGGCCAGCCAGCAGTGGCTCATGGCGTCGGTGCCTCCCAATCCGGGCGTAGGTCGCGGCTGATGTCGCGCAGGTGTCTTACCAACTCGTCGTGGGTGGGTCGCCCCCAGTACCAGTAGCCGTTGTATGCGGCGTGAATGCGGAGGTCTGGGCTGATCACGACGACGGCGGGCACGTACGGGTTGTTGAGCGTGTCGGTGGTCTCTCGGAGT
>JBEKRJ010000953.1:0-4924 GCA_049518835.1 Solirubrobacteraceae bacterium | reverse complement strand
CGCTTCGCCGACGTCACCGGCGTAGCCGGCTCGCTCGACGCGGCGCCCGCGCGCTTCGCTCGCGCGGCCGGCTTGGTCGACTCGGCCCTTGTGGCGGCCGTCGAGCGCTTCGCCGACGTCACCGGCGTAGCCGACTCGCTCGACGCGGCGACCGCGCGCTTCACCGCCGTGACCGGCTTGGATGGCGCCGCCGAGGCCGACGTCGCGCGCTTCGCCGACGTCACCGGCGTAGCCGGCTCGCTCGACGCGGCGCCCGCGCGCTTCGCTCGCGCGGCCGGCTTGGTCGACTCGGCCCTTGTGGCGACTGTCGAGCGCTTCGCTTCAGTGGCCGGCTTGGCTGGCTTCTGCGTCATCGAACTCCTCCGACATGCTCGGTCGCCGTAGGCGCCGGCGACGATCGTTGCTGGTCTTCAGGTGACGTGCGTGGCCTGCACGCCACCATTTATCCGATCACATGACGCGGATGTCAAGTCCCAGCGGAACTCGGCGACCAGGCGTCGACGCCAATCTCAAGTTCACCCCGATTTTGGGTGTTCACGACGTAAGCGATGGGGGTGGTTTGGCGTCCGGGGCACCCGTTATGTTCATCGTGTTTTGCATGTCAACGACGTAAGCGAACGGGCGCCGCGCTACACCGTCCGCCGGGTGTTCCTGCCGGCGCGATCGACGGAGTCATTTACGGTCATCGGCCCCGATCTACGGCCGGTCGAGCTTGTCGAGGAGTATTTGGCGTGGCTTACGGACTGCGAGCGCTCGCCGAACACGGTCGAGGGCTACGCGCATGACCTGCGAGCGTTCTGGACGTTCCTGGCCGACCATGGCCTGAGCTGGGATCAAGTCGGGGTGATGGAGCTGGCGGAGTTCGCGGCGTGGGCGAGACGGCCGGCTGAGAACGTGGTCGTGCTGGCGGACGAGGCGGCGCGCCTGTCGCCGCGCACCGTCAACCGGATGTTGAGCGGCGTGGTCGGCTTCTACGAGTTCCAGGGTCGGCGCGGAAGCACGCTGGCCAGGGACCTGGTTGTGAGGACCCGTAGCGGCCGCGGCGGCTATAAGCCGTTCTTGCACGGGATCGCGCGCAGCCGCCCGCGCGGGCGGGCGGTGCGTCTGCCCGAGCAGCGGGCGCTGCCGAGGACGCTGGCGCTTGAGCAGGTGGCGGCTGTGATCGACGCGCAGGAGCGGTTGCGCGACCGGTTCTTGTTCGCGCTGCTGGCGAGCACGGGGATGCGCGTCGGCCAAGCGCTTGGCCTGCGCCACGAGGATGTGGTGGCTTGGGAGCGGCGGATCGCGATCCGGGTGCGTGAGGGGGCGCACCGCCGGGCGCGCAGCAAGGGCGGCGCCGAGGGCGGCGTGCCGGTGGCCCCAGAGCTGATGCGGCTGTGGAGCGACTACATGCACGAGGAATACCGCGATCTGGACTGCGATTTCGTGTTCGTGAACCTGTGGGGCGGCCAAGTCGGGCGGCCTCTGACCTACTCGAACGTGGACCGGATTGTCGGGCGCACGCAGCGGAGGGTGGGGTTCGAGTTCACTCCGCACCAGTTCCGCCACACGTACGCGACGCTGGCCTGGCGCGACGGCGTCGGGCTTGAGGTGATCGGCGCGCTGTTGACGCACCGCTCGCCGTCGTCGGCGCTGATCTACACGCACCCGACCGCCGAGGATCTGCGCAAGGCGCTGGCCCAACGCGGCGTGCTCGAGAAGGTGGCGGATCTGATCGCATGAGCGGTGAGGCGCTTCGTGTTCTCGAGGGCGGCGACGCGCCGCGGGGGTGGGAGGCGCTGTGGACCAAGGACGTCTGGCGCCACAGCGAGCTGCCGCACGGCGACCTGGCGTCCGGCTACAGCGGCGAGGTGCTCCTGCACTTCGAGCGGCTGCGCCAGTCGTGGCTGAAGGAGGCCGCGAAGCGGTGGACCCGAGCCCGCCTGTTGGGCGACACGACGCCGCAGACGATGAGCCGCTACCTGACCGACCTCTGGCGCTTCAGCGACTGGCTGGCCGCCCACGCCCCCGAGGTGGTCGCACCGGCGCTGCTCTCGCGCGCGGTGCTTGAGGACTATCTGCTGTGGGTGCGTCAGGACTCGGGCTGGAAGCCGGCGACGCGCAGTCACCGCGTCGTCGCGTTGCGCTTGCTGCTTGAGGAGCAGGCCGAGGATGGCCTGGCCGGGCTGCCGCGCGGAGCGGTGATCCATCGCGCGGAGCTTCCCCGCGTCGACTACCGGCTGCCTAAGCAGCTCGGCGGCGGGATCTTCGCGCAGTGGGTCGATCCGGCCAACCTCGCACTCCTGGAAGACGAGCAGCACCGGACGATCGTGGTGCTGCTCGCCTACACCGGCTTTCGCGTCTCGAGCGTGGTCACGCTGCCGCGCGACGCGCGACAGCTTGGGCCCGACGGCCATCCGTATCTGCGCTACTTCAACGTCAAGGGCAAGCGCGAGGCGATGCTCCCGATCGCACCGGCGCTCTCGGACCAGCTCGAACGCCAAGAGGCCTTCCTGGCCGAGCGCTATCCCGAAGCCACGAAGTGGCTCTTGCCCTCCCCGCCGCCCGGTCAGCGCAACGGCAAGGGCGGCGCGTTCCATATGTGCATCCGCACCTGTTTCGCCACCACGTCGGTACAAGCATGGTCAACGAGAAGATTCCGCTGACGGTGATCCAGAAGGTGCTGGATCACGGCTCGATCGAGATGACCGCGCACTACGCGCGTTTGCACGATGAGACTGTCAAGCAGGAGGTGCGGCGCTGGCACGAACGGGTAAACACCCGCGGCGAGCGGAGCGCGCTGCCGATCGACGGTCCGCTCGAGCAGGCGGCGTGGATGAAGGAGCGGATCGCCCACGCCAGGCAAGCGCTGCCGAACGGCTACTGCGGGCTGCCGCTGGTGCAGACCTGCCCACACCCGAACGCGTGCTTGAGCTGCGACAGCTTCCTCACCGACGGGTCGTTCCGAGCTGTGCACGAGCAGCAGCGGGCGCAGACGCGCACGCTGCTGGCAACCGCGCGGAAGAACGACAACCTGCGGCTGATCGACGTGCTCGAGCGCGACGAGCAGAGCCTTTCAAGGATCCTCGAAGGACTAGACGCGATCGACGCCGACCACGCCAGCGAGGAGCTTGACCTGCGCGACCTCGCCGGTCCGGGCGAGGAGGATGGCGCCTGATGGCTGCCGAGCCGGCCCGTCGCCCGCTCGCCGATGCCGCCGCGAAGCGTACGCTCGATGCCGAACAGCGCGTCCGCGCAGCGCTGCGTGAGCTTGATCGCGAAGGCCAGGCGGTCACGTTCGCCGCGGTCGCCGCGCGCGCCCGGGTCAGCCGCGTGTTCCTCTACCAGCACGCCGACGTGCGCTCAGAGATCGAGGCGCTGCGTGCCGCCCAGGACGCCACGGCCCCGGCGGCGCGTCTTCCCGTCCGCGGGCGGGCAAGCGACGCCTCATTGCGCGCCCGGCTACGCGCCGCGCTGGATGACAGCCAGCGCCAGCGCGAGGAGATCGCCCGACTACGCGAGGAGCTGGCGATCGCGCACGGCCGCGTCCGCGAGCTTGAGCTCGACCGTCGAGCGCGCCACACCTGAGCTGGCCGCCGCCTCCCGCAGCGCTGTTAGGCGCCGTTCAAATCCCGCATAGAACGGGGGGCCTTCGCGCCGTTCACGGTGGTGATGGTGTTGCGGCGCCGGGGTGCTGGTGTTGGCTTGGCTGTGGTAGGTGTTCCACACGAACCGCCCCTTCCCGGCCGGACGGTTATCTGGGAGGGTGCGGCGGTGTTGAGCGAGTTGACGACCATCGATGCTCTCGATCGCGATCACGCAGGAGCGCGTGGAGGCCGCCTTGGCGGCCGGGGAGCTGGCGTGCCCGGCCTGCTCAGGGCGGTTGTCGCCGTACGGGTTCGCGCGCTCGCGCGAGGTGCGACTGCGGGAGCTGGCGGTGGCGCTGACCGGCGGACTCCTGCACGGCGTGCCGCCAGCGCCGCCGTAGCCGTGGCCCACGGCCGGCCCGCTACCGCTACGCGCGAGTGGGTCGCATCGCTCGCCCCACCCGCGCTCGCCCACCAGCACGGGCCCCGCGAACCTCGACCAACCATCGTGGCGAGCGATCACCAGCGAAAGCGAAGCGGTCACAAACGCGCGACGCACGACCACGCCCCCGGCCCCGCCCCCTTCACCGCCGCCGTTCCCGACGCCCACCGACCAACCCCCTCGGTCGTTCGGGCGCTTGCCCCCCACACCACGCGCCCACGCCCCCCTTTGAACGTTTCAACGTTCGAACGTTCGAACGTTCGAACGATCGAACGTCAGACAACCCCGTCATGGCTCACAACAGCACAAGCGTCACGGATGTGAACGGCGCTCAACACCGCAGCGCATCCACCGCAGAAGCCCAATCGGGTGCTTCGGCGCGGTCCTGGAACGGGATCACCGTCGGCGCTTCAACCCACGCTGTCGTTTACATGTCAACGACAGCAATCCCCAGTGCTCGCGGCACACTTACACCACGGGATGAACATAAAGGGCATTCTGGGACATGACCGGCACCCACGCGGAGTGGGTCCGAGCGTCCCTCTGGGCAATGTGGTCGAATGCATGGCGTGGGCGCGAGTCGGGTGGTGCATTGACCAGACGGTGGCGGGTGGCGCGGGAGTGGGTGGCGGAGGTCAACACGCCGTTGCTGCTGGTGGGCCTCGGTCTGATGGCGCTTGCCGTGACCGGGGCGAGCTTGAGCTTGGGCGGGGTCAGCGTGAAGGGGTTCAGCTCGGTCGGCGCCCAAGTGGCAGCTGGGGCGGTGGGAGTCTTGGTAGTGGCCGCGAGCTTCTGGGTGGGCGTGGAACGCAAGGCCTCGGGGAAGACGGCGGGCAGAGGCGGGTTTGTGGGCGCAGAGCCGCGGCGGGCGTCGCGGTATGTGGCGCGCGCCGAGCTCGTTAAGCGGCTTGTCGAC
>JBEKRJ010000952.1:0-4039 GCA_049518835.1 Solirubrobacteraceae bacterium | reverse complement strand
GCCGCCCGTGAGGCTTGGCGGTAGCGAGCCCGTGCTCGGGTGGCTTGCGCAATCGGTTACGGGTACCGGGTCGGACGGGTTGTGCTTTCGCGACCTTGCGGCGCTGCTTGTTGGTGTCGGCTACGACGCCCGCGGCAAGGGTGCGAGATGGCGGGGTATGATGGGCTGTGGGGCGAGCGGTCGTTTGAGCTTGTGCCGGCCCCGGAGAATGTGGCGCTCGACCGTACGCACGCTGGCGCGCTCGGCTGCGGCGATCTCCATGTAGGTGAGGCCGGCGGCGTGCAACGCGACGTATCGGGCCTCGCGGGGGCGCAGCGCGGCGAGGCGCGCGCGCAGTTGCTCGTTGTGCTCGTGCTCGATCGCGACCTCGAGCGGGTCAGCGTTGTCACCTGCCGGCTCTGGTAGCTCGCGCGGGTCGTGGGCGTCGGGCAAGAAGCCGCCGGCGGGCGTCTCGCGTCGACGCCGCGCTTGCCGCCAACTCTCGCGGACGGCGGTGGTGGTAAGCCACGCGAACCCGTGTTCGTCCAGCGGCACGTCGGTGCGAGCGGCGAGTCTGGTCCAGGCGATCTGACACGCGTCCTCGAGCGTGTCAGCGTCGGCGTTCACGCGTCTGGCCAATCGGACGCGGAGGCGTGGTGCGTGCGCCTGGTAGTACTCGCCGAGGTCGTAGGTGCTCTGCGCGCGTTTGTGGCCCTCGGCGGTGATGCGGGCGGTGATCACAAACCTCGTCCGCCTACGCACGAATTCCACGCGTCGCAATAACGCGCGGCGCACTTCCAGCTGGTGGGGTCTGCGAACCCCCACACGCGATCGGGTCCGAACCGCTGGTATCGTAGTAGGCGTCAATTTGTGATGCCGCGAGCGCGATCCGCGCGAGCGTCGCGCGGTGCTGACCGATCGTCCGGGTGGTGTGTACGAGGCTCGTTGTGAATGTCTTGCGTCTGTGGCCGGGGCGCAGGACTTGGGCGAAGGTGAACTGGTCGGCGGCGGGTTGGTTTTCGAGCCACCGGCCGGCGAGGTACAGGCTGGCTTGCGGGTCGCGGTCGGCTGTCTACTGGTTGATCGCGTTGCCGCCTCTGACCTTGTAGTCGACGACCTCGCGCACGATGTCTTGGCCAGCGAAGTCAAACCGTTCGCATTCCAGGTCCAGAAACCCAAGGATGGACCACTCAAGCCCGGGCGCGAGAGTGAATTCCAGTCGGCGTTGCACCGCGACCGGCGTCCCGAGCTTTGGAATCAGGTGCTCGAAGGTGATCTTGATCGCCTGCAGCCCGATCGCTTTGCTCGTGGGCTCGTCGAGCTCGCCGAAGTTGACCGGCGCCCGTTCGCGGTCTTCGTTGAGCCGGTCGGTCCACGTGCTCTGGTAGCGATCGAGGACCTCGTCGAGCGTGGGCGGTTGGCCGTGCTCGATCTGATGCTGGAAGTAGCCAGTGATCGCCTCGTCGACGCGGCTGCCGATCACCATCGCCGCCGTCTTCGCCGGCCGTTCACCGAGCAGACTCTTGCGCCGCCACAGGTCCGGGCAGGTGAGGAACAGAGTGTATGACGAGTTGGACAGGTGGTGTAGTGGCTGTCCGTCATACCTCGGCGGCAGGCGTGTGGGGATCGGGATGCGCGCAGCCAGGTCGGCTGCCGTGGCGGCTGGCGCGGGTGCGGGGGCGAGCGCGGTTATCGCCGGCTCAGGCGGTTCTGATCCATATCGGATGTGATGGTGCGCGCGGGCGCCCGGCCTTACTTCGGTCCGCGACCCGGGTTGGTTCCGGATCGGCGACAAGATGTTTGATGGGGTGATCCCGCTGGGGGAAGCGTTGCGGCCGCTCGATCTTTCTAGGCTGTCCACGCGGGTAGCGTGTCGGCAGGAGGACTCCGGGAGCCGGCCGCGGCGCATCAGTGTGAGTGAGGACTTGCCGCGCACAAGATGGTCGAAGTTGGTGTTCTGGCAGTTACGGCTTGGGGGGACTAGTACTAGTACTAGTACTAGTTGCCACGTAGCGCAGTCGAAGACCGGATCGACCGGCCACCGCACGCTGACGGTCGCGGGTTTGCTTGACGGGAGGCTGGCGGGGGGCGTTGCCGGCCGGCGCTCGGCTCTGCTACCTGCGCGGGCCCGCGTCTGTTGTGCAGGCGGCGCGAGGGCGTGATCGTCGAGCTCGCGCAGCGTGTGATAGCAGCGCTTGAGCAGCTTGCGCGCGAGCGCCAGGCAGGCGCGGTTGCCGCCCAGGCGCTCGGCGGCCTGCTCGTAGTAGGCGCGATCCGGCGAGCGCGGATGACGTGCGACCTGCGCAGCCTCATACAGCGCCCAACGCAACGCCGGCGGCCCTTGGCGCGACAAGTGCCCTGGGGCGCGGTGACGGTCTGACTGATAGACGGTGATGTCCAAGCCGCTGTAGCGAACCGCGTCGCGGCTATTTGCAAACCGCCGGCAGTCGCCGAGCTCTGAGACGATCGTGACCGCGCACAGTTCGCCGATCCCGTAGTAGGCGTCGATCAGCGCCCGACAGCCGGTCTGCGCCCGCGCGTAGGCGCGCAGCTCGCGGTCAAGCGGCGCAATCTGCAGCTCGAGCGCGTCGATCATCGCCAGCGCGACCACGATCTGCTCGCGCGCGGTCTCAGGTAGCGGCTGGCCGGCGAGCCACTCGCGCCCGTCGCCGACCATCAGCCCGCGGCGTTGCGGACAGCCGTGGTGGTAAAGGACCGCCTGGATCCGCTGCTGCCACTCGCAGTGCTGGCCGATCAGCGTGTGTCGCAGCCTCACCCGTGTGCGCAGGTCGAGGATGTGATCTGGCGCGATCCACGACTCTGGCACCCGCCCTGCTAGCAGCAGCTCGCGCAGATGTCGCGCGTCGGCGCGGTCGCTCTTGGCGTGCTTCTTGTTGCCGCGCAACGCCGACGTCTCGGCCGGCTCGGCGAGATGCACCTCTGCCCCCGCCGCCCGCAGTTCCTCGACCAGAAACCGCCAGCCGGTCGTCGCCTCGGTCGCGACCTCCAACGGCTGGCCGGAAAACCGCGCCAAGAACCGCCGGACGCCGGTCCGATCGGCCGGTCGCACCCGCGCACGGCCGATCTCACCAGTCTCCAGCTCGATCCACTCCGCAGTGATCTGCGCCCGATGCTGGTCTATCCCCATCACGATTGACATCTTCACTTCACCGTCCTTCCTTGCAACATGAGCAGGATCCAACCTCTGACCCATCGAATACGTTGGTCAGGGTGGTCGGTGTCTTCAGTTGAATATCCGGCCGCGCGGCCTGCTACCGCGCGCGCCACCCTACTTGTTCGACACGAAAGCCCGGCCACCTTCAACCACGGCCTCACACGTTCTTGCGACCGGGCCACTGCTCAACGCCGACCCGGATATCACATCTTTCGAGGACTCAGGCCGGCCCCGGAGGTACCAGCTCCGGGGTCGACACGTTTGATGGGGAAGAGCCCAGCGCCGAGGAAGATGGGCGCTGGGGTGCTACGAATCCAGCCCGGTCAGGGCTAGCTCTGGCTGTTGGTAAGCCGGGCTGTAGCGCGGCCGGCGAGAGACGGGCTGTTGGTTTCGGGGCCGGCAGGCGATGGGCCTGGCCCTATTTGCGGCCAGTCGATCCGGGCGGGGAGCTCGTCCGGGCCGAGCTCGATCAGACGGCTGCGGTCCGTCTCGTGGTACTCGTGGCCGCCGAAGCGTGAGCCGGTGCAAGTACCGGTCCGGCCCGTCGACGATAATCACTTCGTCGTCATGGTGTGCAGCGCGGAAGCCGAGCTGCCCGAGGTCTTGTCGCGGGGTGAGACGGTGGCGCCGGGGCGAGAACGCGGTCGCGACGCGCGCCGGTGAGCCCGTCCGCCCTGGTGGCTGCCGGTTAGGCGGCCAGCTGTCCACGCAGCTTGCGGCGGGCCAGCCGGACGGAGTTCTCGACCCCGCGGGCGGTGCCGCCGATCCGCTCCGCGGTCTCCCGGTGGGTGAACCCTGCGGCGGTCAGCTCGATCACCTGGCGCTGTCTGGCGGGCAGCTGGGCGACGGCGCGGAGAAGCTCGGTCGCCTCAAGCCAGAGCTCCG
>JBEKRJ010000951.1:0-2910 GCA_049518835.1 Solirubrobacteraceae bacterium | reverse complement strand
AGGGGCCGTCGAGCACGGCCACGGCGACAGCCCGATTCAAGGCGACGACCGGGTTCGGCCGGATCGCGTGGAGCTGGTCGTAGAGAGCGACGATCTGAGACCAGTCGGTGTCGGCGGCCGTGGGCGCGTCGGTGTGAACGGCGGCGATTGCAGCTTGGATCTGGAACGGTCCGGGTTCGTTGCGCCGCAGGCACGCCTGGACCAGTCCATGGCCCTCCTCGATGAGGTTGGGGTTCCAGCGCGAACGGTCCTGGTCGGCGAGGCGAACCATCGATCCGTGGGCATCGATGCGACTGGGCCGGCGGGCCTCGGTGAGCAGCATCAAGGCCAGGAGGCCGATGACCTCCGGCTCGTCGGGCATGAGCGTGGCGAGGACCCGCCCGATGCGGATCGCTTCGGTTGAGAGGTCGCCACGCGTGAGGGCGGGACCGGCGGTGGCGGTGTGCCCTTCGGTGTAGATCAGGTAGATCGACGCGAGGACTGCGTGGAGCCGATCGGGGAGCTCAGCAGCGCCCAGGACTGCGTGGAGCCGATCGGGGAGCTCAGCAGCGCCCGGGATGCGGTACGGGGCGTGGTTGTCACGTAGCTTGCGTTTCGCCCGCACGAGGCGTTGAGCGATGGTCGCCTCCGGCAGCAGAAAGGCCCTCGCGATCTCGCTGGTCTCCAGGCCGCCGAGCAGGCGGAGCGTCAGCGCGACTTGTGAGTCGGCAGCGAGCGCGGGGTGGCAACACAGGAACATGAGCCTGAGCTGGTCGTCGGGGACGACATCGACGAAACGGTCGAGGGCGTCGCCGTCAGGGGTTGAGTCCGGATCGGTGTCTTGGGCGTGCATTTGGTGGGCGGTGATGTAGCGCTCGACTCGGGTCGATTCGCGGCGCAGCCGGTCGATCGCCCGGTTGCGTGCGGTGGTGGTGATCCAGCCGCCAGGGTTTGGCGGGATCCCTCGCTGCGGCCATTGCTCGGCGGCGATCGCGAACGCTTCGGCCACTGCGTCCTCGGCGAGGTCGATGTCGCCGAGGACGCGGATCAGCGTGGCGGTGCAGCGGCCGGATTCGCGTCGGAATACGTCGTCGAGGGTGTCGGTCATCCCTGCAGCGGACGAAGCTCGATCGGACCGCCGCTGGCGGCCGCGCCCCGTGCGGCCAACTCGAGCGCGGCGTCGAGGTCGGCAGCCTGAATGATCCAGAAACCACCCATCTGCTCCTTCGTCTCCGCGTACGGGCCATCGGTCATCGAGACGTGATCCCCGGAGGGGCGCACGACCGTGGCGGACGACGCCGGGTGCAGGCCCGCGGCGAACACCCACGCGCCAGATCGCTGCAACTCATCGTTGAAGGCCGCGACCTGGGCAACACGATCTTGCGCCTCAGGTGTCGAGAAGTCGACGACATACTCCTCGTCGTGCCACACGGACAGCAGGTACTGGGGCATCGGTCGGAACCCTCCTATTCAGGCCGTCGCGTGACGGGCAAGGACTGGCGCGATGATCGTAGCCGCGAGCAGATGGATCGCGATCAGCCCGATCTTGCTCGAAACGTCGTCGCCGACCGCCGCGGGCGCGAGGCAGGACAGCGCGGTGAGGGCCACGGCGATCTGGATGAACCGGTGCCGTGGGAGGATGCTGCGGCGGTTGAGGACGGCGACGAGCAGGCCGCCGAGCATCGCCCCGGCGAACGTGAACTGGGCGAACGCTGCGAGCGGGATTCTCCCGCCAGCGGCGAGGTGCACGCCGGCGGCGCGCATCGTCGTCGCCGCAAGCGTCGTGGCGGTCGCGGCGACGGCGGCCACGACGAGTGTCGTGCGCCTCAGCGACGAGGTGGGTGTGCTGGCGATGGTTGTCGACATGGCTGGGTTCCTTTCGGGTGATGGGCGGCGCCCGATGCGTCGCCTCATCTCCTCTACGAACGACGATCGTGGAATCGACAGCCCTGACAACCACGCTCGATTGGGCCTCGTCAGCTGCCGACCCACCGGCGCTCCACCGCCGCCGCCCGCGATCGGGATGCGCTTGGCAGCGTGACGTCGGAGCGGCCAGCAGCGGACCCCAGTTACTCGTGGTGCTCCGTCTCTGGCTGCGCGAGCCAGGAGCGATGTCGGCACGGTCCTCTGAGCTGATCGGCCTGCCGATCAAGCGGACGGCAGCCGCCACTAACGTTCGGCTTCCGTGCTCTCGGTCATCGGGCACGCGGACCGGCCCGCCATCAGGGTCGACACGAACCGCCGCCGGTTTCCCCGCGCGGGCCGACCGGCTGGAGCTGTCAGTGCCCGGTCGCCGACATGGCTCGGCCGAGATGATCGTGGGCTTGAGTGGAGCGCACGGTCGTTCTCGCCTGATCGCTGGGCTCGATTCTCGTGGTCCGGACCGACAATCGCGCATCCTGTGGAACGCAGGCAGTGGACGGGCTGCGGACATGCGGCAGTGCGACCGAGCCGGCGCCGGCCTCCGTTTTCATCGGATACGGAATGTCCAGCCGAGCACAGCTTCGCTGGCGTCGGCGCCTGGCTATTACGCTGCATCTGGCAGCAGGCCGAGCGTCCTCGGGCTCTCGGCGGGGGCGATGTCCGCTCGGCCGGGTCGGGCGCTCCACGCGGTCGATCGCGTGAAGCGCCCGCCAGCGCCTATCTGACCGGCCGGTAGACCACGTGCAGAGCGCCGTTCTCGTAGGACTCGGTCTCAACGAGGCTGAACTTGCCTTCGACGCCATCCGCAAACAGGCGCGGCCCCGCGCCCAGGGACAGCGGAAAGACGAACAGGTGCAGTTCATCGACCAGGCCGTCGGCGAGCATTGCGCGCACAAGCGTTCCGCTGCCGCTGACGTAGATGTCACCCTCGATCCGCTGCTTCAGAGACCGAATCGTCTCGACGTCGTAAGCGCCGAGGATCGTCGAGTTGTTCCACTCGACGTTCTG
>JBEKRJ010000950.1:0-2665 GCA_049518835.1 Solirubrobacteraceae bacterium | reverse complement strand
GGACGGAACTCTCGAGCACACGGTGCTCAAGCCGTCGCGAGCTCGCGCTCAGCTCGCAACCAGTTGCTGACCTCGTCGCCTCCCCCCTCCTCCAGCGCGATCAAGTAGGCGCGCGCAGAGATCTCGTCGTGACTGGGCGCGCGTCCGCGCGTCGCAGGCGCGCCCGGGCTCGGTGGCGAAGCGGACGGCTCGGACCCCGCAACGGCCGGCGCCGCCAGCGCCCGGTTGGCAGGCTCAACCGACGTTCGCTGGCGTGGCCGGCTTGGCTGGCGCGGCCGAGGGTGACGTCGTGCGCTTCGCCGCCCTCACCGCCGTGGCCGGCTCGCTCGACGTCGCGGCCACGCGCTTCGCCGACGTGGCCGCCTTGGTCGACCCGGCAGTTGTGGCGGCCGTCGAGCGCTTTGCTTCAGTGGCCGACTTGGCTGGCTTCTGCGTCATCGAACTCCTCCGACGTGCTCGGTCGCCGTAGGCGCCGGCGACGATCGTTGCTGGTCTTCAGGTGACGTGCGTGGCCTGCACGCGACCATTTATCCGATCACACGGCGCGGATGTCAAGTCCCAGCGGACGTCGGCGACCCGGCCTGCAGGTCCAAGGGCCCCAGCAATCAAAGCCATCCCCCACGCCGGCACCCCGAGCTAACGTTGACTGAGCGACTCGCTGATCACCAGATGACCATTTCAAAGGCTAGGCTCGCCGCCGCGCGTGCCGGTGACCGTGGCCGTGACCCGACGATCGATTAGCGTCCAGGTCAGCGTGGTGCGGATCGGCAGTGCCCAGACCACGTCTCAACCTCCGTCAGACTGACAAACGGAGAGGCCGACCGCAGCGGTCTCCGGCGGCGTGTTCAGCGCTTTTCGTCCTGGCGCTTCAGCTCGGCGAGCTGCTCGTGCTGCAGCCGCAGTTGCTCTTGCTGTAGTCGCAGCTGCTGCTGCTGCAGTCGGGCGCTCTTGCGGGCCGCGCTCGCGCGCTTCTCGCTCTTACCGCGCGGCGACGCGAAGCCGCCGGTCGCGATGCTGCTAGTGAATCTGAACAGGCCCATGCAGGCCGTGAGAGAACCCGTGGCCGAAGGCATAGCCGCCGGTCGAGTTCACGATCGCGTCGACGCGGCTCTTGAGATTCGCGAGGAGAGCCGTCTTTTGCGAGCTGGTGAGCGTCGTGTCGGCGTTGACGCTGTTGGTGTAGGCGGTGCTCATCGCGTTCTCGAGACCGGACAGCGACTTGCCGCGGGCGTTGGCGACCTGGGACAGCGTCCTGCCGTTGTCGAGTTGTGTCTGCAGGGCAGTCTGGCTGAGGCCGAGGTAGCTCGCGGCCGCCTGGAACATGACACCGTGCGCGGCCGTCGCGTGCAGCCCGTAGCCGCCGTGGGACCGGGCGTACGGGGCCGTAGTACCGCTTGTCGTGATGGTGGTCTTGGTGCTGCCGCCGCTTGCGCCCAGCGCTGCAGTGCCGCCGCCGATGAGCGCGCCAGCAGCGAGTCCAAGGGCAATGCTCGTTCGATTCAGTCTCATGATCGGTCTCCGTAGATTGAAGTCACTGACCGTTGGCCGTTTGGTAGGAACCTTGTTGACAGGAGCAATGGTGACGTCCGCGCGGCCTGTTGTCATCACCCCCTAGGGTGACTCTTGTGTCCCTCTCGGCGCAAAGGTCTCAGAAGGTGTGGGTCGAGTAACCTTAGGAGGGGTTGCGATCGCCACCGATGCGCCTATATTGAGCTTTGGCGTCCGGCGCACGAGCGTCTTTGAGCGTCACGAGATATATATGCGCGAAACCGGCCGGCCGCGTACGGCCTCCCTTTCCGCGTCGTTGGGACTCGGCTCCGATGGCGCGAGGCCTCGGCGCTGCCGCCGAGCGCTTCGAGCGCACCACGCTGCGCAAGAGCGCGCAGACCCAGCGGACTTACGCTGGCACCTACCGCCGGTTCGCTGCGTGGCTGGCGACCTACACCAGCACGGCAGACGCGGCGCTGAGCGCGTTCGGGGTCGTCTGGTAAATACGGTAAAACGGCCAACAGTTCATCCACTAACGGGGGTTAGAAGCAAGAAGTGGATCTACACGGCCGGCGGTTGTCAACGATCACGAGAATTCCCCGGTCTCGATCATGGGGATTTCCCCAAGTTCGGCTCGCCACGGCCGGTCACACGGCCGAGGCTAGCCTGCCCACGACGGCGCCGATCACGCCAGATCGCCGCATAGCCGCTCCGGTTCCGCTTGCCGATCAACGCTCGATAATGCTTATTCCGTCCCGCGGTGGCTGGGGGAGAAGGTCGCAGCATCGTGGCGTTGGCAATAGCGGACAGCCGGGCTGGTCATCGTGACGGTTATCGAGCGTGTCGGTGATGCGCGCACGTGCCTGTTGGTCCGCGCCCGGGCTTGCCGATGTCGGGCGGATAGGATTCCCGGTTGTTGACCGACGGCGTGCCTGTCCGGAGCATGAAGCACCTGTTCGAGCTTGCGTTGCAACTCGAGGCGCCGTGGCGCGTGGTGAGCAGCGAGATCGACTTCGAACGCCGACGACTCGATCTGCGCCTGGGCTTCCGGGCCGGTTCGCGATTCCCATGCCCGCACTGCGGGCGCACCTGCCAGGCAGTCGAGTTCACCGAGGGCACCTGGCGCCAGCCGGACATGATCGGGTTCGAGGCGTTCGTCACGGCGCGGCTACCGTCA
>JBEKRJ010000949.1:0-3464 GCA_049518835.1 Solirubrobacteraceae bacterium | reverse complement strand
GATCCTCGCGCTGATCAAGCACGACGTCGGCTACCGCGAGATCACACGCCACACGACGCTCGCCCACGCGCGCGTGGGACAGATCGGCCAGGCGCACGGAACCCCGACCCGCAGACCCGGGCGGCCGCGGACCTAAACAAGCTTGACTGACCCGGAGATCCGCCCCCCGGCGACGCGCGCCGATGTCGGTCAGCGCCCTTCGCTGTTCGCGCAGCTCGGCGCCCGGGGTCTGGCGCGATGAGCTCGCCGACCTGTACCCGGGGCAGCAGGGCGGTGACGGAGCCGTAGCGACGGCGCTACACGCCGCGGCTGCACGCGACGCGTCGCCGGCGGCCCGCGGAGGTGGCGGTTGTGCTCGAGCGCGCCTGCGGAGCGATAGGCACGGACGCCCGCTAGCCATCCCGGATGGATTGCCCGGAGGGACGATCTCCGGACTCGTCTCGGGCCCCGCCCCACCGCCCCCTCGCTGGGTAGCCGTCGCTCCTACCCTCCCGGGCCCCCCGCGTTCCCCTTCGGTGCCCGCCTTTCCCCCGTCGACGCCGTTTAGCCCGCGGTGAGCGCCGGCGACGCTGGCCAACAAGCTCACCGCCTCCGACGCGTCGCCGCTACATCCGTCGCAGGTCCTCGCCGACGCGTCGCCCGAGGCCCTGACCCGCGGCCCGCCGGCACCGGCGACGCGTCGCGCTCGTCGGCGACGCGTCGCCCGCCGCGGCCGCAACCGCCGGATGCCGCGGCGGGCGACGCGGTTTGCGTTCGCCGACCCGCCCTACCCCCTTGCCTGTCGCCGTTGCCCTGCCGCGCCTTGCTCCCCAGCCGTCTGACGCTCCTGCTCCTGCGGTTGGTTTGAACAGACCTTCGGACCTTGGCTTGGCTCGCGTCGCCGTCAAGCAGAAGAAGACCCCGCCGGCGCCACGGTGGGTTGGCGATCGGGGGGTTGGCGTGAGCCGAGGGCTCGATCGCGGGTCGCGCCGGCGGTAGGGCGGGAGTGCGGTTCTTCTGCTGGACGGCGCCGGTCACCTTCGCCTTCGTCTCGGCCATGTTCAAACCAACCGCAGGAGCAGGAGGTTCTCAGATGGGGAGCAAGGCGCGGCAGGGCAACGGCGGCGGCGAGGGTGAGCGGGTTGAGCGGCCGATCACCGACGAGCAGCTCGCGGTCGCGATCGTGGAGCTCCACGCCCGTGTGATGCGCGATGTGGCGGCGATCTTCAAGGCTAAGCGCCTGTTGGTGGCCGCAGATGAGCTGCGCGAGGCGGTGCAGTACGCGTTCGGCGAGGCGGCGATCCGCCGGCCCGGTCATCCCAAGCCGAGGGCGTGGCTGACGACCGTCGCGTACCGCTACGCGGTCAAGGAGCGGTTGCGCCAACGCCGGGAGCTGCAGGCGGCGACGGTCCTCGCGCTACTCGGCGATCAGGCCGTCCACCACGGGCAGCCCGTGGACGTGCAGCTGTCGGTCGAGCTGCTCGAGCTGCTCGGTGCGGTCGCGGGGCTGCCTGAGCCGCAGGGGCAGGCGATCGCGTTGCAAGCCAGCGGCCACACGCACGCGGAGATCGCCGCTCGGCTGGGGATCGCCCCCCAGTCCGTGAAGACCGCGATCCGCGAGGGCCGTGGCGCGCTTCGCGACCGTTTCCGCCGCTGAAGGAAAGGAGGCGCATGTGACAGCCCCGGGGCGGCCGCCAGGCGGCCGCCCCCGGCACGTGCCCAACCACCGAGAGGAGAAACACGATGGCGCTGATTGACCACGCGAACCTGAAGCCGTGGGCGGCGATCACCGGACCCCGGCGAGCGATCCTGCACCCCGACCTGGAGCGCCGCGGCGACCAGGACCCAGACAAGCGGTGGGTGCTCGCCAAATCCGCGTATGCGTTACGCGTTTGGGTACCCGGCCTGCCGCTCGGCGAGGACCCCGACGCGCGCTACGCCGACGCCGCCGCCGAGGCGTACGCCCGACGGACGCTGATGCCCGGCAAGCCGTTCCGAGCCAGCGCCGGGCTGTCAGACCAGCAGCTCGCCGCTCGCTTCCGCGTGCCGGTCGAGAAGGTCGCTGCGCGGCGCGGCGAGCTCGCCGCCGATCAGCATCGTTCCCGCGCCGGGCGGCTGTGCGAAGACGTTCACGATCCGACTGCCTGCGAGCCCGCGGACGAGCTCGACCGGCGAGCGCACCGCCGCGCTTACCGCCGCTCGCCCCGGCGCTAAGCGCTCGCCGCGGCGCGCGGGCAGTCGCGCCGGCTTCCTTAGCCGGCCCGGTCGCTACGGTCCGATCGTGGCCAAGGTGGTGTATGAGTTCGACGCTCGCCTGGTTGGATGCCCGGGCGTTCGCCGCACGATCGGGGTGCGTAGCGACCAGACGTTCGTGCACCTGCACCGCGCCCTGCAATTCGCGTTCGACTGGGACGACGACCACCTCTACACCTTCTGGCTCGGGACGAAGTTCTGGCCCCGCACCGGCACCGAGTTCTGCAACCCATACTCGTTCGAGAATCCCGGTCCGCTGGCCACGTTCTTCGCGGGCGAGCAGCCCCGGAAGCGATCCGCGGAGACGCGCCTTGACCGGGCCCGACTGCTGCGGGGCGAGAAGCTGGCCTACGTGTTCGACTTCGGCGACGAGTGGCGCGTTCTGCTGACCCTAAAGACAATCCGCGCCGATGACGGCCGGCGTTACCCGCTCGTGCTGGCGGCGGTCGGCGATGCGCCGCCCCAATACCCGGGCGAGGCCGACGCCGCCTGATCAACCGGTCGCCCGCCGATCGCGGGCGTGGCCTTGGCCGGTGAGCTCGCCCGGCGCTCGCGGGTGTGGACCCCGGGCGCGAAGCGAGCTGGGATCCGCGCGGAGATGAGCAGCGCGTGCTCGCGCTACGTCCGCCCGATATCCACGTTGGCCGCAGTGTCGGGCGCCGTGTTGGCCGCGGCGACTGCCGGGTCACGCACGCGCTCGACGGGCGGCGGCGAGTAAGCCGTCGGCGCTACCGGCATCCGCCGAACCACTGGCAGCCGGACCGCTGGCGTCCGCGCGTACGTCCGCGGCTGCGCTCGGCGCTGGACACTCACGGCACGCCGACGCGCTCACGCCCGGCCGGCGACCGACGCGCACGACCTTCACCGGCGCGATCAGGCGCGCGACCCGGCCCATCACGCACCGGGTAGTGACAAGTAGGCCCGAGATTCGGGTAGTAGACCTGGTCTGGCTAGCTCGAACTCCAAGCGCGGGGCGCTGCCCGCCACCTGCGAGGTCGCGACTGGCGGCGGCGGCCGGCACCTGTACTACCGCGCGCCGCGGGATCTGCGGACGTTCCTGCTCGCCGAAGGGCTCGAGTCGCCGGCCCCGCGCTTGTTGGCGATCAGGCATCTCATATACGCCCGTCCGCTGATCAGTCTCGCCATCCGGGGCTACCCGTACAGTCCCGGGATCTCGCTTTCCTCTCGCAACGCGCCTACAGTGCGCGCGTCCAGGCCCGGGGGCGCTCGGC
>JBEKRJ010000948.1:0-4129 GCA_049518835.1 Solirubrobacteraceae bacterium | reverse complement strand
CTGGATGAAAAGCTACAAGGCCGAGGAGTTGTTCGATAAAAATGGCCGGCTCATTCCGGAATTGGCCGAACTCGCGCCGAAGGGCAACCGGCGGATGGGCGCCAATCTGCACGCCAACGGCGGCGTTCTGTTGCGCGATCTGCGCATGCCGGACTTCCACACCCATGCCGTCACTGTGCCATCCCCCGGCGGCGTGGACGCCGAGGACACGCTCGTACTGGGCAATTTCCTGCGTGATGTGACCAGGCTGAATCAGGAGGAGCGGAATTTCCGCATCTTCGGTCCCGATGAGACCGTCTCGAATCTGTTGGGCGCTGTCTTTGAAGTCACCAACCGCCAGTGGGAAGCGCGGAAAGTAAAGAATGACGAATTCCTCGCGCCCGCCGGGCGCGTGTTGGACTCGATGCTGAGCGAGCATCAGTGCGAAGGTTGGTTGGAAGGTTATCTCCTGACCGGCCGGCACGGGCTGTTCAATAGCTATGAGGCCTTCATTCGCATCGTCGACTCCATGTTCAGCCAGCATGCCAAGTGGCTGAAGGTGACGTTGGAACTGCCTTGGCGCCGCAAGATCGCGTCGCTGAACTATCTGCTGGCCTCGCACGTCTGGCAGCAGGATCACAACGGCTTCACGCACCAGGATCCCGGGTTCCTGGACCACGTCGTCAACAAGAAGGCCGACATCGTGCGGGTGTATCTGCCGCCGGACGCGAACTGCCTGCTGTCGGTCGCCAACCACTGCCTCAATACCCGCAACTACGTCAACGTGATCGTCGCGGGCAAGCACCCCGCGCCGCAATGGCTCACGATCGATGAGGCGGTCGTGCACTGCACGGAGGGGATCGGCATCTGGTCATGGGCCAGCAACGACCAGGGCGCCGAGCCGGACGTCGTGATGGCGTGCTGTGGAGACACGCCCACGCTGGAGGTCCTGGCCGCGGTCTCGATCCTGCGCGACGAGCTGCCTGACCTGAAGGTCCGGGTGGTCAACGTCGTCGACTTGATGAAGCTGCAGTCCAGCAGCGAGCACCCCCACGGCCTCAGCGACAGCGACTACGACTCGCTGTTCACCACCGACAAGCACATCATCTTCGCCTTCCACGGGTACCCCTCGCTCGTGCATCGCCTGACCTACCGCCGCCACAACCGTGACCTGCATGTACGCGGCTACAACGAGGAGGCTGGGCGCGACCGGCAGCTACCTGAAGCAGACGATGCAAGACAAGCTCGTCGAGCATAGCCAGTACATCGACAAGCACGGCCAGGACCTGCCGGAGATCCGCAACTGGACATGGAAGCAGACGAAATGACGCGCAGTCGCTGGTCGACACCGATGAGGAGCTACTCGCGGGCGACCGTGTGCTGATGGACGGCGAGCACACGATGGCGCGCTGCGGCGAGATCACAGAAGTACTCCGAGCGCTGTTCACCGGCCTGCACACGCAGCGTGTGACCCTCGAGGCGGTAATCCTCAAACCCAACATGGCGCTGCCCAGCTCGGGATGTGCCGAGCGGCCGAGCGCGGAGGAAGTGGTTGATGCGACGCGCGCGTGTCTACGGCGAGCCGTTCCCGCCGCTGTACCAG
This sequence comes from Solirubrobacteraceae bacterium, assembly GCA_049518835.1. GTDB lineage: Bacteria > Actinomycetota > Thermoleophilia > Solirubrobacterales > Solirubrobacteraceae > Palsa-465. The sequence continues at coordinate 2,547 of JBEKRJ010000948.1, read as the reverse complement.
GGATCGCGTTCCTCTCCGGGGGGCAGGCAGGTGAGCTGGCGTCCGCGCGCCTGAACGCCATGAATCTGCGCTCGCGCCGGTGCGTCCCATGGGCCGCGCGAGATGCAACCAGCTGGCCCGCCGCGATGAGTACAGCGCCACGGCAGAGAGGACGGCAGCATGAGGACCACGAGCAGGCAAAAGCCCGCTGGCGAGCGTGGTCGCGCACGATCTGACCCTCGCGTCCCGGCCGCCGACGCGCCCAAGGTCGGCAGCGGTGCCACGCCCGACCCGGGCAAGGATCTGAAGTCGCTGCCGCTGGCCGACGTGGAGAAGCAACTGGGATTCTCGCCTGACGGCCTCGATCAAGCCGAGGCGCAGAGGCGGTTGGTGCAGTATGGGCCCAACGAGATCGCGGAGGAGGAGACCAACGCGCTGCTGGCTCTGCTGCGCTACTTCTGGGGGCCGATCCCGTGGATGATCGAAGCGGCGGTCGTTCTGTCGGCCGCGCTCGGGCACTGGGCGGACTTCGTCATCATCCTGCTCTTGCTGGTGGCCAACGCTGGCGTGGGGTTCTCCGAAGAGCACCAGGCGGGCAAGGCGATCGCGGCGCTGAAGGCCCAGCTCGCGATCAAAGCGCGCGTCCTGCGCGACGGGAAGTGGGTCACCCCGCCGGCACGCGAGCTGGTTCCGGGTGACGTGATCCGGATGCGGACGGGCGACATCGTCCCGGCCGATGCGCGCCTGCTCGACGGCGACCCGGTGGAGGTCGATCAGTCCGCGCTGACGGGCGAGTCGCTGCCGGCGGAGAAAACATCCGGGGAGGCGGTGTTCTCCGGTTCGATCATCCGCCAGGGCGAGATCGGCGCGCTGGTGTACGCCACGGGCACGAACACCTACTTCGGCAAGACCGCGCAGCTGGTTTCAGAGGCGCACACCGTCAGCCACTTCCAACGCGCGGTGCTGAAGATCGGCAGCTATCTGATCGTCCTCGCGCTCGCTCTGGTTGCGCTGATCATCGCCGTCTCGATCCTGCGCGGCGACCCGCTCCTGACCACGCTGCAGTTCGCGCTGGTGCTGACCGTCGCGGCGATCCCGGTCGCGATGCCGACGGTGCTGTCGGTCACGATGGCGGTCGGCGCGCGGCTGCTCGCGACCAAGAACGCGATCGTCAGCCGGCTGGTCGCGATCGAGGAGCTCGCGGGCGTTGACGTGCTGTGCTCGGACAAGACCGGCACCCTGACCGAAAACAAGCTCACGCTCGGTGACCCGTTCACCGTGGCCGACGCGGGCGCCGAGCAGGTCATCCTCAACGCCGCGTTGGCGTCCCGCGCTGACGACGACGACACGATCGATCTCGCGGTCCTGGGCGGCTTGCCAGACCAGGACGCACTGACGGCGTATGACGTCGTCCACTTCCAGCCATTTGACCCGGTCAGCAAGCGCACCGAGGCCACCGTCAAAGCGCCTGACGGCACCACGTTCAAGGTGACCAAGGGCGCGCCGCAGGTCATTCTCCAGCTGGCGGCCGACTCCGGCGAGGTGAAGGGTCGCGTCGACGAGGCGGTCAACGCATTCGCGGCGCGCGGCTTTCGGTCCCTGGCCGTCGCCCGAGCCGACGGCCAGGGCGCGTGGCAGCTCGTCGGGGTGCTGCCCCTGTTTGACCCCCCAAGAGAAGACGCGAAGGCCACCTTGGCCACCGCCCGAGAGCTCGGCGTGCAGGTCAAGATGGTCACCGGCGACGCACTCGCGATCGCCCAGGAGACCGCGACCAAGCTCGGGCTGGGCACCAACATCCTCGACGCCGCCGGCCTCGGCGACTCCAAACACCAGGAGACCGAAGCGGTAACCGCCTCGATCGAGGACGCCGACGGCTTTGCCCAGGTCTTCCCCGAGCACAAGTTCCACATCGTCGACGTCCTCCAGCGCGAGGGGCACATCGTCGGCATGACCGGCGACGGCGTCAACGACGCCCCCGCGCTCAAGAAGGCCGACTGCGGCATCGCCGTCTCGGGCGCCACCGACGCCGCGCGCGCCGCCGCGTCGATCGTGCTCATGACCCCGGGCCTGTCGGTGATCATCGACGCGATCAAAGAGAGCCGCAAGATCGTTCAGCGGATGAACAGCTACGCGATCTACCGGATCGCCGAGACGCTGCGCGTGCTGGTGTTCGTGACCCTCACGATCCTCCTGTTCAACTTCTTCCCCGTGACCGCGATCATGATCGTGCTGCTCGCGTTGCTCAACGACGGCTCGATCCTGACGATCGCCTACGACAAGGTCCGCTACAAGCACGAGCCCGAGGCATGGAACATGCGCCTCGTCCTCGGGATCGCGACGGTCCTCGGCCTCGTCGGCCCGGTCGCCTCGTTCGGCATGTTCTGCGTCGGTGACAAGGTCTTCAAGCTCGGCCGCCCGGAAGTCCAAACCATGATGTATCTGATGTTGTCCGTCGCCGGAACGCTGACCATCTACCTCACGCGCACGCGCGGACCGTTCTGGTCGATCCGCCCAGCACGCGTCCTGATCATCGCCGTGACCAGCGCCGAGCTGATCGCCACCGGGATC
>JBEKRJ010000947.1:0-3887 GCA_049518835.1 Solirubrobacteraceae bacterium | reverse complement strand
CTAGCGCCGGCGAGGTGATGTTGATCGGGCTTGGCTGCGCGCGGCGCAGCGTGGTCCGTCCGGGATCCACGTTCTATTGTCCGGCGACGAAGCGGGCCACGGCGGTCTTGGTGATGAGCCCGTGGGTGACGCTGACGCACGCGTCGCCGGCCTGCAGCACCGCCGGCTGTTGCAGGTTGATCCCTGCGGTGGCGATCATCTGGTGGGTGAGCTGGCCGCTGCTGATCGGGTCGGGGAAGTTCGGGAACCCGTGGCTGCGCAGGCAGCGGGCGAACGCCAGCATCGCGGCGGTCTGGGCTGGGCTGTGCGGCTCGCTCTCGTTCTGACTTGGCGGCATGGCGCCGGGCACCAGACGCCCGCAGATGCGCTCCGCGGCAAGCACGGCGGGCGCCTGACTGCCTAATGCGTTCTTCCATTCTGGTGTGCCGGGATCAGGGATGTTGGGGACGCCGTGCGAGCGGACGCACGTTGTGAAGTTCAGTACGGCCTGCAGAGGCTGAGCCGAGGGCGCGTGGTCGCCTGAGTTGGACGAAGTTGATGAGCTGGGCGAGTTAGAGCCGCCGCAGCCGGCGAGCAGGGCGGCCAGCGCAGTGGCGGCGAGGAGTTGGTGGCGATATGGGGTCATGGCCTGAGGGTGTACGCCGAGGCGTGTGATGGCGTTGTGATCCGTGGAGGTGCACGATGTCCGGATGCGCGTGCTCGTGGTCGAGGATCATGTTGAGCTCGCCCGCGATATCGCGGAGGGGTTGCGGGATCGCGGGTTCGCGACCGACCTCGCATATGACGGGGCGGACGCATTGCACAAGGGCGCGGTGTACGCACGAATCTTGATGTTGACCGCGGCGGCGACGGTTGGCGACCGCGTGGAGGGCCTGAACCTCGGCGCTGATGACTATCTGCCCAAGCCGTTCGCGTTCGAGGAGCTTGTCGCGCGGGTGCATGCTCTGGCTCGCCGGGCGCCGGCGGGGGCACCGGTTCTGGTCAGGGGTGATGTGGTGCTCGACAGGGCGCGCCGGCGCGCGAGTCGCGCGGGGCGGGAGCTGTCGTTGACGCGCAAGGAGCTGGGCGTGCTCGAGCTGCTTCTGGCGGCCGACGGCGCGGTGGTCAGTGCCGAGGAGCTGCTCGAACGGGTGTGGGACGAGAACGCCGACCCGTTCACGCGCACGGTTGCGGTGACGCTCGGCCGTCTGCGGCGCAAGCTCGGCGAGCCCGAGATGATCGAGACCGTGCTCGGCGCCGGCTACCGGGCGCGATGACGCCCGGGGGCCTGTCCGTCACCGTGCGGCGCCTGTGGCCGCGGCGGGTGCGCCCGCGGCTGGCTATCTTCTACGCCGTCCTGTTCTTCGTGGTCGGCGTGGTCCTGTTGGCGCTGACGTACGCGCTGGCGGCCGCGGTGGTGCTGCCAGGCCCGGGAGGACTGCCGAAGCTCACGCCGCAGGAAAGCGCTTTGTTGGGACTGTGCAAGCCCCTGCCGACGTCCCCGTCGCTGCGCGCGAAATGCCTCCACATGATCAGTGCCACCGGAGACGGCCAGAAGGCGCGCGGGGACGCGCTGGCCTCCTTGCAGATCGCCTCAGCGGTTGGCGTCGGGGTCCTGGCTATCGCCGCCGCCGGCCTGGGCTGGCTAGCTTCCGAGCGGGCACTTAGGCCGGTGCGATCGATCACCGAGGCCGCGAAGCGCGCTTCCGAGATGCGGCTTGGTCAGCGTCTCGCGCTGACGGGCCCCGGCGACGAGTTCAAGCAGCTGGCCGACACCTTCGACATGATGCTCGAGCGACTCGATGCCGCGTTCAGCAGCCAGAAACGGTTCGTCGCCAACGCGGCGCACGAGCTCCGCACGCCGCTCACCGCGATGCGAACCGCGATCGAGGTCACGCTCTCCAAGCCGACCCGGACACCCGAGCAGCTGGAGGCGATGGCAGCCCGGGTCAAACGATCCGTCGAGCAGGCCGAAGCCACCATCGAGGCGCTCCTGACGCTCGCCATCAGCGAGGCCGGCCCGGCAGCCCGGGAAACGATCGATCTCGCCACCACGGCCGAGGACGCGCTCGACGCCACCCACGCGGCGATCGATCAGTACCAGATCACGGTCGAAGCCGCGCTCGAGCCCGCGCTCACAAACGGCGATCGGGTGCTGCTCGAGCGCATGATCGCGAACCTCATCGAGAACGCCGTGCGCCACAACACCCCGGGTGGCTGGATCGGTCTGCGCACGATCCAGCAAGCTAACAGCGCGGTGTTCGAGATCGCCAACACGGGCCCCAGCGTCCTCGCCGAGCAGATCCCGACTCTGTTCGAGCCGTTCGCCCGCGCCGAGGAGCGTCTCAACCACTCCTCGCCAGCGCGATCGCCCGCGTTCACCACGCCACGATCACCGCCCGTCCACGGCCTGGAGGTGGGCTCGAAATGTCGGTCACGATCCCCGCAAACCCGAGCTGACGGCGCGCCAGAGCCGCTGCCACAACCCTTGCGTGAGCGATTTGCCCGACCAGTGTCGCGACGTTGGCCTGGCCGGCGCCCATGATGGAGAGGGCGCCCGTCTGGTCCGCGATCACGACATGACGTTCCTCCTACGCCCCGTAGCGGGCGCTGAGCTCGGGAACCCGCGGCCGGCTCTTGTGCCCGGCCTCGCGCAGGATCGGCGGGACCTCAGGGTCGGAGGCGAAGGACTGCCAGCCTTCGAGATCCCAGTCGAAGATCACCAGACGCGCTCGTCCTAGCTAGGTGGGATCGCGGAAAAACGAGCGCGCCCTTCGAGGCGTGCTGCCTGCGCTTCTCGGCACCCTTGGTGCCGAAGACACTGTTGAAGCGGTCGAAATCCTCGACCGTAGTCGTCGCCAGAAGCACTCTGAGCCTCCTTACGTTTCCGGCGTCTCCGAACGACGCCGAGGTTGGCGCGAGTATGTGCTCGGGGCGCTCGATGCACCATGGGGTATTGCCCTATTGGCGATCCGTGCCGCCCCTGCTCGGCTCGTGTCGGCCGGCCGTGAGCGCCGACGATCGCGTCCGCCATGTCGCCAGCGTCCGGCCTGCGAGCGCTTCGGCGACAACCCGATAGCTGCGCGCGCCGGACGTCGAGTGTTGGAGCAGGCCGCAGCGGCCGGCGTGACCGGCTTTGTCCAATTGGGGAAGCGCGACCGCCAGCGACGGCGCTGCTGCTCTACTGCTTGCGGGATTCGGTCGTGTGGCTAGCAGCGGCGCTGTCGAGCTCCCGGTTCGAGCGTTCGCCGTCGCTTGCGCGCTTCCCGCGCTCAGTGGGCGCAACCTTCCGGTAAGCATGCACGGGCCCCGGGGGAACCATGGTGGGCTCAGACGGACCAGAGGGCTTGGGTGGGCGAGAGGCGTGCGGCGCGTAGGGCGGGGATGAGCCCGGCGACCGCGCCGATAATGAGGGAGGCGGCGATGCCGCCAGCCCAGGCTTCGGTGGGGATGACGGTGGCCCAGTGCTTGGTCTGGGCGTAGACGGCGGTGGCAGCGACGCCGAGCGCGACGCCGACGACGCCGCCGAGCAGTCCGAGCAGGACGGCCTCGCAGAGGAACTGGGTGCGGATGTGGCCTGTGGTGGCGCCGAGCGCGCGGCGCAGCCCGATCTCGGAGCGGCGTTCGAGGACCGAGATGATCATGATGTTGGCGACGCCGACCGCCCCAACCAGGAGGGCGACGGCGCCGAGACCTAGGAACAGGCCGTTGAGGGCGCTCTTGGCGTCGGCTTGGGCAACGAGGGCGGAGGAGGGTTGGCTGATGGTGACGCCGCTGGGGTTCTCCGGGTTGGCGGTGGCGGCGAGGAGGTTGTCGACCGCGTTGACCCGGTCGGTCTGGGCGCGGAGGTAGACAGTGGAGGGGTGGCCGTCAAAGCCGAGGTATCTCTCTGCCGCGGGGTAGCCGAC
>JBEKRJ010000946.1:0-2500 GCA_049518835.1 Solirubrobacteraceae bacterium | reverse complement strand
GCGCTAGACGACTTCGGCACCGGCTACGGCTCCTTCATCCACCTCAAACAACTCCCCTACAGCTACATCAAGATCGACGGCGAGTTCATTCGCAACCTCCCCAACAACTACAACGACCGGCTCGTCGTCCAAGCGCTCGCCACCCTAGCCCAAGGAATGGGCAAGAAAACAGTCGCCGAATTCGTCGGCGACAACGAGACCATCGCGCTGCTACGCGAACTCGGCGTCGACTACGCCCAGGGCTACCATCTCGGCCGCCCCGCCCCACCAGACCAACTACACCAGCACCACGCCACCCCATAAGCCAGCCCCATGAGCGACGCGGGCTGGATGAGCTCAGCGAGCGTTGCGGCCGCTCTCGGTCAGCCGCTACTCGCGGTCGTCCGCGCTCGTGCCTCTGTCGCGATGGCGTTGCTCGGCCCATCCGCGCCGAAGCAGCTGCTGCAGGCGCTCTGCCAGGAGTGCGGCGGGGATCTCCTGGCCAGCCGAGATCGTCAAGCTTCGACGGATCGCTGCTTCCGGTATCCAACCGAAATGGCTGATCTGCCACAGCTCGCGCAGCAGCGTCCGCTCGTCACGCGGCTCTGGGTTCGCGCGGCGGATCCGCCGGCACGGCGTGCGGGGCCTTTGTCGGCTCGACGGCCCGACCAACATCATCTCGGCCTACAGGGCACATCACGACTCCTCAGCCGGATACAGCTATGGGACGCCTTCCGGTAGCAATGGACATGGACCAGAAACGTACGGTAAGCGGCGCGGCGCTCGAGTTTGCTCGCAATCCTCGGCATCACGGCCGGGCCGCCCCGAGGCCAGCGCGTTCTCTTAAGCTTGCTCGCTGCCTGATAGCTTCCGACGGGGTGAATCGGGAGGTCGGCTCTGTTGTGCGCGACGGCGAGATTGTTCAGCGTCGCGGCGCTGGTACCCGCAAGCATCAGCGCGCAGCCGTCAGCGGGCTATCGGCGGTAATCGAAGGGTCGCCGGGAGCGACCGCGAGACGCCAGCGCGTGCTCAACGTGTGCGAGCGTGGGATGCTGATCGAGGGCCTCGCGGCACGCGTCGGCGCTCAGATTTCGTTCGCTGTCGAGGGACGTGGGATCAACTATGCGGGGTCTGGCCGCGTCGCGCACCGGACGGGCAGGAACGCCGGTGTCGCGGTCGATCACCGGCGCGGCGCGGCGGAAGCGATCCGCGCTCTGGTCAGCGATGTAACCGAGCTTGGCCCGCGAGCAGATGCCTACTTCAGTGACTGGTCGTTGTGACTGGCTGAGATGCGCGCCGGCGAACATGAAAAGGGAATGGCTGGTGAGCCGCGAGGCAGCCGCGACCGCCAGCCCCGAGGCAACGGCGCTCCGATCACCGGACGCCGCGCACGCGTGGGCCCGTCCGCGAGCGTGGCCGACATGTCTCTGAACTGCCCGCGCTGTGGGCTGGCGATCGCGCAGACGCTGCGATCGCGTCCGTTGGCGCATTGCCCACGCTGCCTCGGACGCGGACGCGGCCGCGGTCGGGTCGGGATGTTCGCGTCGACGCTGCGGGCAGAGCAGCTGTACGCCAACGGCGCGCCGTCCGCCGAGTGCGACGACAGACGCGAACCGGTGATCGCTCGCGCGGATCGCGAGCGATAACGCCGTGAGCCAAGGCAGAACGGCGCGAGGGGCGACGTGGGTTGGCGCTGGGCGGCGGGCGAGCGCCGGTCGCGTGGGTTCTCTCACCGCACCGACCGCGTGGGAGGCTCGGCGAACGGGGTCCGTGCCGGGCCCGGATGTCGTTCTCCGTGCGGGCGCACCAGGGCCAACGGGGAGCTCTGGCGGCGTCGAGTGCGATGCGAGACGCGCCCGACTGTGCCGGGTCGAAGGACGGCGGGGGTGGTCACGCGCGCGGCGAGCAGCTCGCCGGTCGGACGCAGCGCGTCATAGGACCACGCGTACAGCCATAGCGCGTCGGCTCGCTCGTGATCGCGCTCGCTACGAGCTCTGTCGGTCGTGTCGGGCCCTGACCGCCGGCGGCGGCGGTCCAGAGCGGGTCTGGTCGCGACTGGGCGCTTTGTGGTCATGGCGAGTCTCGGTGCCTGCCGGCAACCGGGCGTCCGCGCTCGCTGGGCGTGACGCGGCCGGCGTCGCTGTCGGAATGGTTGGCTTGGACGATGATGTTCGGCATTGGTTTCCTTTGCAGGGGTTGGTCGTTCCAGGTGTGGGGTCGGGTTTGAGAACGCCAGGGCGGCCCCCGTGTGCGGCTGCCGCCGTTGCCACGTGACCCGTCGGGTCGTGGCGACCCTGGGGGGTCGGTTAGCGGGCGCTAAGTCGTTTGGGCGCGTACGCGCGGCCGCCGCGGGTGCGCGATGCGTTCGCAAGCAATCCGTAGCGTGCCGGCAGGCAGACCACCGCCGGGACGATCCCGGCGAGCTGTCGGGCCACGGCGGACGATCCAAGCGCGCCGACCAGCAGCAGCGCGCAGACGACCGCGACCGACGCGAGCGGTGCTGTAAACGCGCCCCGGCCAA
>JBEKRJ010000945.1:0-2503 GCA_049518835.1 Solirubrobacteraceae bacterium | reverse complement strand
TGTTGCGTGCCGGCGCGCTTCCCGCGCAACCGGGATGGGATCGGGCGGCTCGTAGCGGCGCTTCACGCCCTCCTCCAGGCCCACTCTGGAGCCGATGGCGCGGTCTCACTCGGCGGCGAGTTCTGGCTGCAAGATCCGACCGGCAGCTGACAAGTAGTAGCCGACGAGCCCTCGAAACGGTCGGGACCGGGTCCGCGCCACTATCCCGCGCCTGCTGGATCTGGAAGCGAACCCAGCCCTCGAGGACGCAGCCGCGCCTCAAGCGCTCGGATCAGCGGATCATCGGCAAATCGGGGAATCTCCGTCCCTTCTGCGCCGGCGGCGCCGGATCGATCTGACCAACGTTACCGCCGGTCACCCGGGCCTCTGGATTGTGACGTTGTGGCCTGCTCCGAGCCAATGCGTTTCACGTGCTTCGACCCCCGCACCGCCGCGTAACGTTGTGACCACCGTTCGCCTACTCGGCAACCTACTCGTGCTTTCGTCCGGTGTCGGCGCCCGCGTTCGCGGTGGCGCCGATGTCCTATTTGCGAGGGAGCTATCGAACCGGTCGAGGATCGCGCGGCTCGGTCACCTCACCCGGAAGCGGCCACCGCTGAGGGACTGCGGCCGAGGGTCGCGCGGAAGTCACGCGCGAGGTGGGCTTGATCGAAGTAGCCGAGTTCGGCGGCGAGGCGGGCCAAGTTCGTGCCAGTTTCCTCGCTGAGGCGGTCGATCGCCTCTTGGCGGCGAAAGCGCTGGAGCACCTGTTTGGGGGTCGCGCCCACGTGCTCGGCGAACAGCCGCTGGATCGTCCGGGGCGCGAGCGCGAAGCGCGCGGCGACTTCAGCAACACGCGTGCCGGGCGACGCGACACGCATCGCCTCCGCGATCTGCATCACGAGCAGCCGCTGTGGATCGGGCGGCGGTCGGCACGCGCGCAAGAACGCGGTCACCTCGGCGATGATCGCCGAGACGTCGAGGGCGCCGGCCAGCGTAGCATCGAGCTTCGCGCCCTCCGCGCCGAACGCCTCGAGCAGAGTCAGCACACGCCGGTGATCGACGACATCGGTTCGGCGCGGAACCCGGAGAAGCCGCCCGGTCGAAACTTCGTCCCTACCACCATCCCTCTGCCTTTGAGTTCGTGCACCGAGTGTCCCGAGCCCACGCCGTAGAGCAGCCGGCCGGCCGGCTCGACAGCCAAGTTCACGGATGGGTCAGGCAGCACCTCCTGGCGCACCCGGAGCACGTCGGCGTAGATCCCAGGCCACGATCCAGTGCTGCTCCACGACATCCGCCAGATCGGCCGCCGGCGCCACCCGAACCATGCCCGTCACCCGGGAGACAGAGCGCGGCGTGGCCAGCGGGCGCGACATTGCGTCGCATTTTTCCAAGCCGCCCCCGGAGCCGGCGGGGATACTCCTCGGACATGAGCGATGACTACACGATCGTGGCATTACGGGACCTCGAAGACCAAGCCGCCGCGGGCGGTTTCGGCGAGGTCATGCAGGCGCGCTTCGCCCGCCAGGCGCTCGGTGCCCAGAGCATTGGAATCTCGCTGCAACGCATCAAGCCAGGCCAGCGCGGATCGTTCGCCCACCGCCATGCACAAGACGAAGAGGTCTACGTGGTCGTGTCCGGGAGCGGCCGCGCGCTCCTGGACGGCGAACTGGTCGAGCTGCGACCGTTCTCAGCGCTGCGCGTCGCGCCAGCGACCGCTCGGGCGTTCGAGGCGGGCGACGAGGGACTCGAGCTCATCGCCTTTGGCACCCACACCGAGAACGACCACGAGATCGTCGAGGCACACTGGCGCGACTAAGGTGCCGGGGTGCCGGATCGCACTTGACACGCAGCCGTGTAGCTGCCTATCATTTATGCAGCCGTATGGCTGCCTATCAACCGCAGATCGATGACGTGTTCCGAGCGTTGGCTGACCCTGGCCGCCGCCGCTTGCTGGACAGCCTAAACGCCCGAAGCGGGCAGACGCTGCGTGAACTGTGCGCCGAGATGCACATGGCCCGCCAGTCAGTCAGCAAACACCTTGCGGTGCTTGAGGCCGCACACATTGTCATCACGGTCCGGCGCGGCCGCGAGAAGCTCCACTACCTGAACCCCGCGCCCATTACCGAGATCTCAGAACGTTGGATCAACCAGTATGACCGCGATCGCGTCCGCGCTCTGTCAGACCTCAAACGAGCCCTGGAGGAGCACCCGATGGAGAAGCCGTCTTTCGTCTATACGACCTACATCCACACCACCCCCGAGCGCCTGTGGCAGGCATTGACGGATCCGACGTTCACTGAGCGCTATTGGGGGATCTCACTCGAGTCAGATTGGACCACCGGCTCGACGATCACGCTGCACCAGTGGGGCGTGACGATCGCCGACCCCGAGCAGGTAATCCTCGAGTCCGAGCCATATCGTCGGCTGTCCTACAGCTGGCACACCTTCACTCCCGAATGGAGGGAGGTCGTCCGCGAGCGCCTCGGGTTCGGCGAAGAGTTCCTCGAACGGATCGCAGCCG
>JBEKRJ010000944.1:0-2505 GCA_049518835.1 Solirubrobacteraceae bacterium | reverse complement strand
TGCAGGCCATCCCGCTGATCGCCAAGGAGGCTGCCGACCTGACGGTGTTCCAGCGCACCGCGAACTACATCGTTCCGGCCAACAACGGTCCCGTGGACCCCGAGGTCACGCGCGCGCGTAAGGCGGACTACGAAGGAATCTGGCAGCGGGTCCGCGAGTCCAACTTCGGCTTCGAGCTGTACTTTCTCGAGAAGGGCGCGCTCGACACCCCCGACGATGAACTCGCTCGAGCGCTGCAGGCGCGCTGGGACGAGGGCGGGTTCGGCATCTGGCTCGGTGCCTACGCCGACCAGTTCTTCGTCGATGAGGCCAACGCGAAAGTGCGAGCTTTCCTGCACGAGCGGATCCGCGAGAAGGTCGCTGACCCGGAGACCGCCGGGCTTCTGATCCCGAAAGGCTACCCGTTTGGCTGCAAGCGCAGCCCGCTGGACTCGGGCTACTTCGAGACGTTCAACCTCGAGCATGTACATCTTGTCGACGTCAAGTCCAACCCGATCGCCGAGATCACGCCAGCGGGGGTCAAGCTCGAGGACGGGACGGAGTACGAGTTCGATGCGATCGTCTACGCGACAGGTTTTGACGCGATGACCGGTCCGCTGCACCTGATCGACATCCGCGGCCGCGGCGGCACGCTGCTGCGGGAGAAGTGGGCCGAGGGCCCTCGCACCTACCTCGGGCTGACCAGTGTCGACTTCCCCAATCTGTTCATGATCACCGGGCCGCAGAGCCCGTCGGTGCTGTCCAACATGCCGGTCTCGATCGAGCAGCACGTCGAGTTTATCTCCAAGATCATCGACGACATGCGTGAACGGGGCGCCGAGGCGATCGAGCCCACCACGCAGGCCGAGGACGCCTGGGTGGCACACAACCAGGAGCTGGCCGAGGGAACGCTGTTTCCGACGGCAGACACGTGGTACATGGGTGCGAACATCCCGGGCAAGCCACGGGTGTTCATGCCCAATCTCGACTTCGTCGGGCCCTACCGAGCGAAATGCGACGAGATCGCGGCCAACGGCTATGAGGGGTTCACCTTCACTTTCACCAAGGAACGTGCGGCGAGATGATCGAGAACGCGTTCTATAGCCACGAGTTCCACGGCGACTACGAGCTGATCAGCATCGGCGAGCTCGACCTTGAGGAGGGCGGCAAGATCCCCGACTGCCAGCTGGCGGTAGCCACGTTCGGTGAGCTCAACGACGCCAAGGACAACGCGATCCTGATCCCGAGCTGGTACTCAGGCACCCACCAGATCTGGCGCGAGGTGTACATCGGTCCGGAGCACGCACTCAACCCGGAGCGCTACTTCATCGTGGCGATTAACCAAATCGGCAGCGGTCTGTCCACCTCGCCGCACAATGCTGATGGGCCAAACGCGCAGTTAGCCATGTCCAAGTTCCCGAAGGTTCGCATCGGCGACGACGTCGTCGCGCAGGAGCGACTGCTCCGAGAGCATTTCGGAATCGAGCGGCTGGCGCTGGTGGTAGGCGGGTCGATGGGGGCACAACAGACGTATGAGTGGGCGGTGCGGTTCCCCGACAGAGTGCTGCGCGCGGCCCCAATCGCCGGCACGGCGCAGAACACCCCCCACGACTTCCTGCTCGCTGAGACGATGAAGGAAGCGATCATGTCGGACCCGGGCTGGAACGGCGGCAGGTACCAGTCCAACGAGGACGTCGTCGACGGAATCGTGCGCCAGTCGCACATCTGGGCCGTGGTCGGATTTTCGACCGAGTTCTGGAAGCAAGAAGTCTGGAGGGCCCTGGAGTTTGACAGCAAGGAGGCGTTTCTCACTGGCTTTCTTGAGCCCTACTTCACGGCGATGGATCCCAACGACCTGCTCAGCCAGGCATGGAAGTGGCAACGCGGCGATGTCACCCGCCACTGCGCCGGCGACCTCGCCGCCGCCCTCGGACGGATCACCGCCAAGACCTTCGTCATGCCGATCGATGAAGACCTGCTCTTCCCGCCCCGCGATTGCGCTTCCGAGCAACAACTGATCGCCGGCAGCGAACTGCGCGTCGTCAACGACGTCTTAGGACATCTCGCGCTGTTCGGCGTCGCACCGACGTACATGCCGCAGATCGACCAGCACCTCGGCGACCTCCTGGCGGCCGAGGTGTGACGACGACAAGCTGGCGGTCCTGCGGTCGAGACTGGCAAACCCACGTGCGTTACAGCCGGTGATCTGACCGTCTCGGGTGTCACGTTGTGGTCGGCTGCGGGACACAAGAGCCATAAAACACGCGACGCCCGCCCCGACCGTTGGTTCGGGGCGGGCGCCGCGGCGAATCGCGATATCCGCGATGCTTACTTCTTGGACGCTGGCGGCGGCGTCGACTGCTTGGTCGTCTGTGACCCCTGGCCGGCGCCGTTGTGCGCGGTCGCGGCTGCCGGCGCGGTGGTGATGGGGGCGTCGGGTGGGATCATCGGCCCGTCGCCGGCGGGATCGGCGATCCCGTCCTCGAGCCATAGGTAGTTGCCGTCCAAGAGCTTGAGCGCGGCGGT
>JBEKRJ010000943.1:0-2509 GCA_049518835.1 Solirubrobacteraceae bacterium | reverse complement strand
TGCCGAGCGGACCAGCCGTTAGGTTAGGGCTGCAGACTGAATGGCGGGTAGCGGTCGGTGATCAGCAGGAAGGCGTAAGCCCCGACGCGGTTATGCCAGCGGATCACGCCCTCGATGTACTCAAACACTGCGGGCGGATAGCGGCCGGTGAACAGGATCATCCGGCTTAGGTCGTGTTCGGCGTCGGGATAGGGGAAGTCGAGGTGGACGGCTTGCTGCTCGTCGGTGGAGGGGTAGTGGTCGTCCATCAGCGCGAGGTAGACGGCGATCCGGCTAGTGAACCGGCTGGGCTGTCACGTTCTTGACGGTCACGTTGGGCGCCTGCAGGTTGTCGCCCCCCCCGCGGCGCGCATCGTCATGATCCCGGTGCGCACGTTCCCCAGCGCGTTCGCCGCCTCGAGATCCCGCGTGCCGAGCTGAGGCGCGTGACCGTTCAGTCCGCTCATCGTGCTCGCCCACAACGCCAGGGCCCAGCACATCATCAGAGACGCCAACCGCAGCGTGGACGAGCAGATCCCCGTCGGCCAGCTGTCACAGCGCGAGGGGACAGACCAGGCCGGCCGCGCGCACGATGACGAGCGCGACGAACACCGTGTGGCTGTACGCGTGGTCCCCCCGACGCGCTGCGCGCGACCGGTGAGCTGCTCGCTGCGAGTGTTACCAGGCGGGCTGGCGTTCGACCGGGCCGCAGAGTCGGCCGGATCTCGCCTGGCAGTCGCCGCCGGCCGTGGAACACCGCGACCTGTCACGCGAGCTTTGGTGCTGAGCGTGCGGCGTTGGGTCGTCGTGTCGAGCCCGGACAGCTCGTAGCGCCGGCCCCCGCGGCGCCGTTGCTTTCGTCGGCACTCACGCCACGCACCTTGACGTGTCGCCGCCGGCCGCCGGTGCGCGCGATGTCGAGGGTGCGCGCCGCTCGGACGCACGTCTCGGCGAGGGTCCGGCGCGGTCGGCGGTAAGGTTCGAGTCGGCTTGGCCGGGGGTGCGAGACAGTTGGAGGAAAGCGACTGCATCCCAACGAGGAGGAGAGAGCATGTCCGACGATTACCGCTGGCTGTCGCCCTGTCTTGCTCGGTGATGCGGCAACGCGCTCGCCGCGGATCCGTCTTGACTCTCGGCGCGTTATTGCGGTGAAAGCGGCTGATCGGAGGTCTCGCGCTGACGCGCCTTGAGCGCGTCGGCCTGGGCCTGCTTGTGCTCGCGTTCTGCTCCGTGAGCCTGCTCAGCGGCCGCGTTGGCATGGTCGCGGGCCTCCACGGCCTCGTCTTTGCGTCGCGCCGCCTCGATTCCGAGCGCCTGCGCATGCTGGCGAGCGTCTTCGGCCTCGGCATGCCGACGCTTGATCAGGCTCGCTGAATAGAGCGGGCCGCTCGAGGGCAGAGCGACACCGAACAGCGCGCCGACGGCCGCGATCTGCTTGCCGCTGAGCTCATCCTCGACCCCCCCACGCTGCGCTCGCTCGATCTGTTCGGCGCTGTAGGGCACCCGCACGTAGTCACGGCTCAACGCCGCCTCACCGGCCGGGATCAGAGCGACCTGACGACCCAGCAGCCCGTGCTTGACTGACAGCAGCACCGGCTCGCTCGTGGCCGGGTCGTAATAGACCTCATCCAAGCGCCCCACCTTCTCGCCGCCACTGTCCAGGACATCCTGCCCAGACCAACTCTCGATCCGCTCAACGATTGGCATCCCATGATGCTACCCCGCCGCGCCGCAGGTAAGCAATCATCAGCCTGCTGCCGCCAACTACCTACCCCGTTGCCCCCGCCGACACGCGACCTGGGCGCCCCGCCGCCTGGACGCCCGCGCGCGGGCGCGTCCCCTTACCGACCGGCCGCAGGGCCTTCCTGGACCTAGATCTCAGACGAGCGCCGAGCGCGGGCGACCGGGGGGGAGCCCACGCCCCAAGGCCCCCCCGGATGAACGTCACGATTCGATCCTGAAGGGACCGAATGCATTAGATTGTTAGATTAGAGAGCCGGTGATATAGGCACCCCGCGCGTGAACCTGCGAGGGCGTACGGATCGGCCGTGGGTGGCGCGAAGGACCTGCGGGTGCGCTATGTGCGGCGCCTGCTTGCCCGCAGTAGCCCCGGGAGCGTTGGTTCTGACCGATGGCTGTGTGGCCGCAGGTCCCAAGAACGTCGGTCTTACGGGGCCGGCGACGGCACTGTTGCTGCTCGTCGTTTCGCTTGTCGTAACCAAGGGGTTGCGCCGATTGGTGCAAGCGAGTAGAGTGGTTGGTGGACGGTCGCTGAGCAAGCCGACCAGCCGTCGCTGCAGCTGACATTGCCGTCGCTGCGACTCGCCGACGTGATTTGACCTCCGCCCTTAGTTGATCCCGGTGGGGGTTCGCGACCTCCGAGCGTTGCTCGGAGGAGACTGAAAACCAAGAGGAGGTTCCCGTCATGTTCAACGCCAAGCCCGCAGGCCAGCATCCGTGATCGACTCGGGTGCACAGTCGGGCCGGGGCAGGTGGCGTCACGGTGTTTCGCGGGGATCGACAGTCGCCT
>JBEKRJ010000942.1:0-2510 GCA_049518835.1 Solirubrobacteraceae bacterium | reverse complement strand
GTCCGGAGCGGCGTTTGCCGGCGGACTGGTCGTTGCCGGGGCAGCGTCCGGCCCAGGATGCGAGGTGCCCGGCGGAAGGGAAGACGCTCATGTCGGTGCCGATCTCAGCGACCATCGCCTCGGCTGTGCGCTGGGCGACGCCGGTGATCGTGGCGGCCAGCGTCACGCCGGCCTGCCCGGTAGGACCCAACTCGGCCTCGATCGCTTCAGATCAGAGAGCTGGGCGATGTGCTCGTCGAGGAAGTCCAGATGGGACAGGATCGCGCCGATGATCAGCGCGTGGTGGGCCTCAAAGCGGCCCTCCAGCGCTTCTCGCAATGCTGGGATCTTCGCTCGCAGCTTGCCTTTGGCCAGATCGGCGAGCACCTGCGGGTCGGTGGTTCCGCTCACAAGCGCGTCGAGCATCGCTCGGCCCAAGACGCCGAGGATGTCGCTGGCGACGCAATCGAGCTTGATGCCGGTGTCCTCCAGCGCCTTATGCAGCCGGTTGGCCTCGCGCTGGCGCTCGGCGACCTGCGTCTTGCGATACCGGGTCAGCGCCCTGAGTCGGCGTTGGGGCTTGGGCGCCACGAAGCTGCCGCGCAACAGACCGGCCTCCATCAGCTGACAGAGCCACTCGGCGTCCTTGACGTCAGTCTTGCGCCCGGGGACGTTCTTGACGTGCCGCGCGTTGCACAACGTCAACTCGAAGTCGTCTTCGAGAATGTGCCAGCCAGACAGGCAGCCAGTACACGCCGGTGGCCTCCATCGCCACATGCGCGACCCCGTAGCCCTTCAACCAGTCGGCCAGAGCCAACAGACCCGCGACCGTCGTCGCGAACTCCGCCAGATGCGCCACGCGCCTTCCCTCAGCGTCCGGGACACGCATGCACGCCGTAACCTGCGCCTTGTGCACATCTAGGCCCGCGACGCGCTCGAACACCTGCTCAAACACCCGTCCCATCTTTCCTCCACGAGTCAAAGATCGCCAAGACGCCGCCCGGCGGGCCTCCAAGACAGACGAGTCTGATGAGCGTGCTCAAGGCAACAATCCGGTACACCGGGGGAGGACCCTGCGTCAAACTAACCACGGGCGCACAGGCACCAAGAAGAAAACGACGTCAACGAGCGGCGCCCGCATCCTTCAACGCCCAGCGCCGGCATCCTCCCCCCATTTCACCAATCCGCGTACGGCCGAAGGCCCCCAGAACTAACTAGCAGCCAGCGGGCGGCGGAGTCGGCCTCCAGGACGGCGTTTTGGATCCTGCGTGCGCCGCGGCGGCCGCGTCCTTCTCGAGCCCGGTCGCGATCAGCCTCCCGATCCCGCGCCCGAGCGCGTCGGGGTGGACGTACCCCTCGCCGCGCCAGAGCTCGCCTCCCTCACGCACCACGCCATAGCCGACGATCCGGTCACCGTCGCGGACAACGCACGCGTTCTGCTCCAGATCGGCCTGTGAGAACGTGGTCTGGCCGTACAGCGACGACTCGAGCGCCGCGACGACCTCCGTCACCCCCGCCGCGTCGGCGGCGACGGCGGGCGTGGCGAAGACGCGCTCCATGTCGGCGTCAGGCTATGCCATCACGCTGCTTTGAAGCAGACGCGCGCGCAGCAACGATTTCGACCGGACTACCACTAACCACTACGAATGACCAAGAGCAGTCGCGGCCGCGGGCACCCGGCGCGCTCGGAGTCGTCGCGAAGCGAAGCCAGGTCGGCGCGGCCCGGCGCGGCAGAGCACAACCGCGGAGCCTTCGGCACAGTGCGACGTCGGCAGACTGAGGCGGCCACAGCCAGCGGCCTACGCCGCGACGATGTCGGTCGAGTGCTGCGGCGTCGGGAGCGTCATCCCGCGCTCGTGGAGATCCTCGACGTAGGCCGCCAGCGCCTCCCGGATGCCGTCGGCGACTTCCTCGCGACTGCTGCCAAGCGCGACGACCCCCGGCACGTCGGGGAGGTAGGCACCCCAAGCGCCGTCTTCCGCCCGTTCGTAGATGACAACGTACTCGCTCAACGCAGATCCTCTAATCCGCTTGCTCGACGGATGCTACCGAGGGTCCCGACAGGCACCGTCGCGCTGTCCTTGCCGGCCACGACGATCCGTTGAGGGTGGTCCGGGTGCGCCCACACCTCGTGGGAGCCGCGCCGTCTGACGACCGTCCATCCAGCCGCGACCAACACTGATCGAACCTCGCGGTACTTCTTCGGCATCCGCTCGACAGTAGGGGCCGCGCCGGATGATGCTCTGTGCCCCCTATGTGCTACGAGCGAGGAATATTTTCGGCTCAGCTCCTGCGTTGTTGGGGAAGCGCCGGTGCGGCCACTTCGGAACGAAAATGCAGAAGCCACACGCTGCCCACGTTGACGGCTCGCCGGCCGCGGAAGCAGCACCTCGGGGCAGCTCGACGCGGATACCAATGCAGAACCTTGGCGGCCGCCTCGTAGACCGCCCCAGTTCCGTTGATTGCGAAAGTCCGCTCACCGTGAGAAGCAGGAGACCAAGCCGGCAGAGCACAAGCTCGAGGCCGTCTGA